>JASLEQ010000684.1 GCA_030151135.1 Candidatus Sulfotelmatobacter sp.
GCCGCGGTGGGCGTAGCGTTCGGAAAATTCCTCGGTGTCTTCTGGCCCTCTATATCGTCAACGCACTGGATCCTCCATCTCTGGAAAGTCCCCCCGATTCCCATTGGCCCCATGGTTCTCGGTAACATGGACGTCGGCATCAATACGCAGAACTTGATGGCCATTCTCCTGACCATCCTTTTGTCCCTTATCAATATTCTTGGCGTGAAAACCGGCGCGGCCATCCAGAATGTTTTCACCACCGCAAAGGTGCTCGCACTCTTCGGCCTTGCAACCTTGGGCTTTTTCCTGGGACGCAATCCGCAAGCGCTGATGGCGAACTTCCACGGCAACTTCTGGCACAACGCCTCGCTTGGCGCACAGCACGCCGTTCAGGTCGGCGTCGGTGGGCCGATTGTCATGGTCGGCACCCTAACCATCCTGGCCGTCGCGCAAGTCGGATCCCTCTTCTCCGCCGATGCCTGGAATAACGTCACCTTCACCGCCGGAGAAGTGAAGAATCCCAGCCGGAACCTGCCGCTGTCGCTCGCCATCGGCACAGGCGTGGTCATTGCCCTCTATATCGCCTGCAACATCATTTATCTGACCGCGCTTCCGCTGGAAGGTGTCGCGGGTGGTGCCACTATCCTCTCCCGCGGCATTACCCACGCCTCAGAAGATCGAGTCGCCACCGCAGTCATGACTCAGATGGTTGGCTCGACTGGCGGATTTCTCATGGCCGCCGCCATCATGATCTCCGGCTTCGGATGCATGAACGGCCTGATCCTCTCCGGCGCGCGCGTCTACTACGCCATGGCCAAAGATGGCCTCTTCTTCCGCAATGTCGCGAAGCTGCATCCTAAATACAAGACTCCCGCCGTATCGCTGATGGTGCAGATGGTCTGGACCTGCGTTCTCTGCATCTCGGGCAGCTATGGACAGCTTTTGGATTACATCATTTTCGCGGTGCTGGTCTTCTATATCTTGACCATCGTGGGACTGTTCGTTCTTCGCAAAACGCATCCCCATGCGGTCCGGCCCTACAAGGCCGTCGGATACCCTGTTCTGCCCATCATTTATATTGTGATGGCTCTATTTATCGATGTCGTGCTGTTACGCTACAAACCGCAATACACCTGGCCGGGCCTTATCGTGGTGCTGTTAGGGATTCCGGTTTATTATGCGTGGTCGCGCAGCGCGAGGACACAAGTGAAATCGGCATAAAGGCAGCGCCGGCTCTGGCGGAGATTCTTACCTTCGCTCTCAATCAGTATTGAGACGGCCGACCTCGGCTCGCACAAGGAGAACCAAAATCGCATGGCGAATCTTTTCGCTACCAAGCCGCTTGATCAGTTAATGAAGGAATCCCAGGAAACAGGCGAACACAGCCTGCGGCGCGCCTTGGGGCCTATCAATCTAATTACCCTCGGCATCGGCGCCGTCATTGGCGCCGGGATCTTCGTCATTACCGGCCAGGCGGCCGCCCAGTTCGCCGGTCCCGCCATCCTGTTCTCTTTCATCCTTGCCGGAATTGCATGCGCCTTCGCCGGACTCTGCTATGCAGAATTCGCGTCCATGATCCCAGTGGCCGGTAGCGCGTATACCTACTCCTACGCCACACTCGGCGAGTTGGTCGCATGGATCATCGGCTGGGACTTGGTCCTCGAGTATGCCTTCGGTGCTGCATCCGTCGCCGTCGGTTGGAGCGGCCATCTCCGCGCTTTCATGCGTGATATCGGGTACGCGATCCCGCCCATGCCGCACTCCGACTTCACTCTCTTCGGCGCGCCGGTCCATATCACCTACGACTACATCGGCTTTCTCATCATCTGGGTGATTACGGCGATTCTGGTCATCGGCATCAAAGAGTCCGCGAACTTCACCGCAACCATCGTCGTACTGAAAGTCGCGGTCGTCTGCACCTTCATCGCCCTCGCCGGAGCATTCCTGCTCTCGCACGATTTTCAACCCAACTATTGGCATCCCTTCATCCCGCCGAATACCGGGAAGTTTGGCGAGTTCGGAATCTCTGGAATTTTCCGCGGTGCAGGCGTGGTCTTCTTTGCCTATATCGGTTTTGACGCCGTCTCCACTGCAGCACAGGAAGCAAGAAATCCCAAGAAGGACATGCCCTTCGGCATTCTTGGCTCTCTGATCATTTGCACCGTTCTCTACATTCTGGTTTCGGGATTACTCACGCATATCGTGCCTTACCAGCAGCTCGACGTTCCCGATCCAGTCGTCGTCGGTATGCGCGCCACGGGCCATCAATGGGCCACGTTCCTCGTAGAAATCGGCGCGCTCCTCGGACTCGCGACTGTCATGCTGGTGATGTTGCTCGGCCAGTCCCGCGTCTTCTACTCGATGTCCCGCGACGGACTCCTCTGGCCCTGGGCCGGCAAAATTCATCCGCGCTTCCGTACGCCATACATCAGTTCTATCGTCGTCGGTTTTTTCGTCGCCATCATCGCAATGTTGTTGCCGCTCAGCGTTCTCGATCAGATGACCAGTGTGGGCACATTGCTGGCGTTCATCCTGGTGAGTGCTGGCGTATGGGTCATGCGTCGATCCCACCCTCACGTGAACCGCCCGTTCCGCACGCCATGGGTGCCGCTCGTTCCGATCCTCGCGATCCTGTTTTCCGGAGCCCTGATCGTGACCTTGCCCACCGCCACTCAGATTCGCTTGGTTGTCTGGCTTATCATCGGCCTCGCCATCTATTTCACCTATGGCAAGAAGCACAGCAAGGTGCAGATGAATTTGAAGTCACCATCCCCGACGCAATCGATGGCCGACTGACTTCTTTGAGACTGCCGCGGCCCCCCGGACGTTGCGGAGGGCCGTTTTGTTTTATAGTCTTGGTCGGAAGCGCTCTATGCGCTGCAAATCGATTGCGCCTCAACCCGGCGTCCCTAGGAACGCATCGAATCTGGAGTTGTTTCATCGCCATGCGGACGTCCGCACAGCTCCGGGAACTCGAACACACGCCACCACCACCTCATGAGAACGACCGTCCAATGAAAATCGTAAGTGCCGCAGAAATGCGCGAGATCGACCGCAACACCACCGAGAAGTTCGGCGTCCCCTCGCTCACGTTGATGGAAAACGCCGGCAAAGCCGTGGCGGATCACGTGTCAACGCAATATACCTACGCCCAAAACATCGCTGTCATCTGCGGGAAGGGCAACAATGGGGGTGATGGATTCGTCGCCGCGCGCCACCTGCACCTGAGCGGAAAGCAAGTTCGCGTCCTGCTACTTGCGGATCCCGCTGAACTTCGCGGAGATGCAGCAGCCATGTTCAAAGCGTTGCCCGTGAACGCGGTTTGCGTCACCGACGACAATGAACTCGCAAGCAACAAAACACTCCCGCTGTTTGACGCCGATCTCTTCGTCGACGCGATCTTCGGCACTGGATTCAAGCCGCCTGTCGCTGGCCTCTATGCGGCCGCCATTCAGCGGATGAATGCTGCACAGCGCCCGGTTGTCGCTGTCGACATTCCCTCCGGGGCCGATGCCGATTCCACAGCCGCGCAGCAGGGAATCGTTGCCCGCGCCGATTCCGTCATCACTTTCACCGCTCCTCGTCCCGCGCATCTTTTCGGCTCACTGACCAAGGGACCGACCTGCATCGCGTTCATCGGGTCACCGGATGAGGCTGTCATTTCCGCGCTCCACCTGAACGTCATTGCGCCACAAGATTTCGCGACGATGCTCGCGCCGCGTCCCGCAGAATCCAACAAAGGCAACTACGGCCACGTCCTCGTCATC
>JASLEQ010000690.1 GCA_030151135.1 Candidatus Sulfotelmatobacter sp.
TTTTCCGTCCTTTTTCGCTTTCTCCAGCGCCTCTGCGGCACCGTTAGGGCGGATGAAAAGATCGGGATCATCGGGGAAACTCACGCCATGAATCTGCCAAAGGTCGAGGTAGTCCGTCTGCAGTCGACGGAGGCTTTGCTCCAGCATCTGCATGGCCAGCGACGCATCGCGTCCATGCGTGCAGACCTTTGTCATCAAGAACGTCTTGTCACGGATTCCCTTCAGGCCTTTCCCAAGCCAGTCTTCCGATTTGCCACGGTTGTATTCCCAGCAGCAATCGAAAAATGTAATTCCTCCGTCAAAAGCCCGCTGCACGATCTCGACGGCAACGCTCTCTCCCTTGGCCGAGCCGAGATGGTGGCCTCCAAGGGCCAGCGCTGAAACCTTGACATCCGTCTTGCCGAACTTCCTTCCGGGTATGGTGCCGCCGTTCGTCTCCATGCCTTGGCTTCGATGTCGCACTTCTGCAGAGGTTTGCCTGATCAGCCAGCCTGAACCGCATTTGGCGCGCTGTTTACGCCCGGTGCGCATCAGTGCCTTTTAAAGTACTGGACCTCACGTTCGTGCTGTTTGGCTGCTTCCAGACTGGCAAAGGTGCCCAGGTTGCGCCGCTTGCCGGCGGCATTCTTCTTGCGTGAATACAACCGGAATTGGCCCCGATTTCAGTTCCTTATCATCTCCCGATAGATGCGGTCAGCAAAATGCGGGTCGCTCCTCCGCCCGTTTTCATCGCCTGGTCCTTGCGGCAACAGCCCGATGGATGCCGGCATCACATCCCCCGTACCATCCCATGAGGAGAAGACAGATGAGTGTCGATACGGTTGAAAAATTGCTAGTGGGCGAATTGAAGGACCTCTACTCGGCGGAGAAGCAAATTACCAGGGCGCTGCCCAAGATGGCCAAGAATGCCGCCAGCGACGAATTGAGAACGGCATTCGAAACTCACCTCAAAGAAACCGAGGGCCAGGTCAAGCGTCTGGACCGGATCTTCGAGATCCTGGAAAAATCGTCAGGCGGAAAGACCTGCAAAGCCATGCATGGCCTTCTCGAAGAGGGCAGCGAGGTGATGGAGGAAACCGAAGGTGAGATTCGCGACGCGGCCATGATCTGCGCGGCCCAGAAAGTGGAGCATTACGAAATGGCCGGCTACGGCTCCGTGCGCACCTGGGCCCAACAACTCGGACATAAAGAAATCGCCGACCTCCTGCAACAGACGCTGGATGAAGAAGGCGAAACCGACCACAAACTTACTCAGCTGGCCGGCAAAATCAATAAACAGGCGCAACGTCACGCGGCCTAAACACAGCGCACAGTGAGGAGTGATCTGGCCAGAAATCACATAGCTTTCCGGTCGGATCACTGTTCACTTACGGTTGTCTTCTACACTAGAAGCATGATCCGGGTTCTGCGGCCCATTCCTGCCGAACAAATCAAGCTCATCGTCTTTGATCTCGATGGAACCCTCATCGACTCGGCTCGCGACCTGTGCAACAGTGTAAACGCGGCGCTGGAACATATGGGCCGGCCGCACCTCCCCGACGAGGTCATCGCCAGTTTCGTAGGCAACGGCGCGCCGACGCTGGTGCGCCGCTCCCTTGCCGTGGAGAACGGTGTCCCACCCGACGAAATTCATGACGAGGAACTCACAACGGCCTATCAGTTCTTTCTGGCTCATTACCGCGAACACAAACTTGATTTCACCTACGCCTACGAAGGAGTTTTGGAAGCGCTTGCCGCGCTTCGGCTGAGGCACGACGGCTCGGAACGTCTGCTGGCAGTCCTCACCAACAAACCGGTCCGTCCGGCGCGCGCGATTTGCGAAGGATTGGGCATGATAGGCGTGTTCTTCCGAATCTACGGCGGCGACAGTTTTCCAATCAAAAAGCCTGACCCCCTCGGCCTGCGGACCATCATGCAAGAGGCTGGGGCAACTCCCCTCGAAACGCTGATGATTGGAGACAGCAAAGTGGATGTTCAGACAGCCCGAAACGCGGGGGCATGGAGCCTTGGGTGCCAATTCGGTTTTGGGCCCCAAAACTTGATGGAAGTCCCTCCGGACGTCATCGTCGACTCGGCTCGCGACTGGACTGCGGCTCTAAATCCTGCGAAAATTGAAGTCAGGCAATAGCCGTCAATTTGCCGCATGTTCAACTACGCTTGAGGTTTGCTCTGCGCTGGGGATTAGCTGACAAGTCAGCTCGCCCGGAACACATTCAATCCTCCTTTGATGCGATTGAGCAAACGCATATGCGCGATTGGTTGAAAAAGGTTTTCATTTGAGGTCTGTTAAACGTTTATCTTGACCCTGACGCCGATCTTCAATGTTGTCCTGGAGCTTTCCGATGATTCGCCCTTTCACCCTCGGCCTTCTCCTGACCGCTTCGCCGGCCCTCTTTGGTGCGAGTCCAGCGGCCGCCCCGCCTCCCGCGAATGCCCCCGTATTGGGCGTCGTAGCCGATCCGACCGGCGCCATCGTGCCGGGCGCGCAGATTGAGTTGGTCGATGTCGATGGAAGCGTAGCAGGCACCTGTCATTCGGGCGGCGACGGTACCTTCCAGGTCGTGCCTCCCCACGCGGGCAACTTCACGCTGGTCGTATCGGAACCTGGCTTCGAAACAATCAAAACTCCCGTGGTCGTCGCAACGCCAGTTTCAACCCTGGCAAGTGCTTCAGCAGGACGCTTCACAACTCTGCGCATCACGCTCCCCATCGCCAGCCTTTCCACCAACGTGCAGGTGAACGCCGACTCGAGCGAAGACCTGACAGCGTCCGAAGATAATCACGACTCCTCCGTAATGTCCCCGGAAGACCTGAAGACCCTTCCCATCTTCGACAACGACTACTCCAGCGCTATGAGCGCATTCCTCGACGACAGCGCTACCGCTACCGGCGGATCGGGCTTGATCGTGGACGGCGTTGAGGCGAATCGTGCGACTGTCTCCGCTTCGGCAGTGCAGGAAGTGCGCATCAACCAGGACCCATACTCGGCGCAATACTACTGGCCCGGTCGCGGGCAGATGGAGATCGTCACACAATCGGCTGCCAACAAATACCACGGCCAATTCAATTTCCTTTTTCGCGATTCGGCCCTGAACGCGCAGAATACACTCGCTCCGTCGAAGCCATTCGAGCAGCGTCGGGTCTACGAAGGTCATGCAACCGGCCCCATTTTCTTTGCTCCCAAGAGCAGCTTCCTTGTG
>JASLEQ010000022.1 GCA_030151135.1 Candidatus Sulfotelmatobacter sp.
ACTTCCTGCGGCAGATCCGCTGCTGCCCACATCTACGGTTCCCACGCTTAACGCCAGCGGATTGACGGTGAGTTCCGCCGGAGTCGGCGCGGTTGTCGTACCGCTACCCGTAAGCGTCACATTCACCGACGAATTCGAAGCATCGCTGGTGATAGTAAGGGTTGCGGTGAACGATCCAGTTGCGTCAGGAGTAAAAGTGATGCCGAGCTGAGCGCTCTTTCCGGCCGCGATGGTGACGGGAAGAGTTGGAGAAGTGAGCGAGAAATATTTCGTCGAGAAGGTTGCGCCACTAATCGTGAGAGAAGCTGCGCCCGAATTGGTCGCAGTGATCGCGACTAATTTGGATCCGTCGGTGACCACGCTGCCGAAATCCAATGAATTGCTGCTCAGCGCCAGGGTGCCGCTCTGGGAATTGCCTCCGGACTGTCCGCCACTGGAAAAGCCCTGGCAGCCTGTCAAAGTCCACAGTGCAACGGGCAGAATCAGAAGGGCTGCAGCTTTCAGAAGAAAAGAGCGGCTGCCACTTTCGGCCCGCGGCGCACTATTTGGCCGCGGATATGTCTTGCAGTTTGGGGGAGCAATTGTCACCTAGCAAGTATCGAGCGGGTGTGCCCGGGCAAAAAGATATCCGAGGTGCATGCGCCGGGTCGCCCCGAGAGATAGTACTTTGGTGAACTCAGTCCTGACTAGTCGAAAATGGCTTGTCAGTGGTAACACCTCTGTAGTGACAGGAGTGTAAGAACAAAAGGTAAACGCCGGGACATTAGAACGAAGGATACTTCCTTCCTATGCCCGGCGTTGAGCGCAAACGGTGCGTTCCCTACTTGCCGTAGTGTGCCGCGTTTTTCTCGATGAAGTCCTTCTTATCGTCGGGCAGGTCTTCAAGGGCATGGATCGAGTCGGACGTGCAGGCCGGGACACAGGCGCCGCAATCGATGCAGCCCTCAGGATCGACGTACATTTGTGTGGCGGCTTCGAAGCCGGGCTCTTCCTGCTTGGGATGGATGCAATCCGTTGGGCAAACATCAACGCAGAGAGAATCTTTGATGCAGTTGTCAGTAATTACATAAGCCATGATGAATCAGTCTCCTGGAATGAACCACTGCTGGATCTCAAGTTGAGTCTAAGAAAGTCGGCTTCCCAGGAGCGGTGATTTCGATCACATCCGAATGTGCGCGAGCGACGCAATCAACAACCGCCAAACGGAGTTCGGGGGCAGCGATTTAGAGGATGACATCAATCACGAACATCTGTGACGGCAGTCACAGAAATAGAAGGCCTAACAGACTTAAATAAGCACAATTGAACTAGGCCTTCTAGTCATAGGATCGCCCGGCTGCACCCACAGAACCCCACAAGCCGTTACCCCAGACGGCGGCAGCCGGGCGCTTAGAAGGCTTCAATAGGCGCCCCCCTTTCAGCTCACAGCTCACAGTTCCAGCGACGCGTTGTGCGTCTGCGGTAACACAGGTGTGTGCCCGGACACACGATTCGCTTCCTGCCGATTGCCCGCAAGTCCTTCATTTTCAATCGCATTGATTTGGTCTTTGTCATGCCTCTTATGAATCCGCAAGTTGACAAGTGGGGGCAACGATGAACCGAAATGGTTTCCCGATCCTGAGCGGACTGGCGAAAGGATTGATTGTTGCGTCGTTCGCACTGATCTTTGCGATCCCGCTGCTGGCACAGGATTCTATGCCCGATGACGAGAGCGGCGCGGGAGAAGATAGCGAAAGCGTAGTGCTGATTAGTCTTGTCGACCGACAACTGGCAGTCATCCAGGATGGCGAGGTCGTGGCTACGTTTCAGGTCGCTGTCGGAGCCGATGTGACCCCCAGTCCGACCGGCACGTTCAAGGTGGTGAGCCGCGTTCAGAATCCGGCGTATTACCACCCGGGAATCGTCATTCCGGCGGGGAAAGATAATCCGCTCGGCAGCCGCTGGCTCGGCCTCTCGCAAAAAGGGTACGGGATTCACGGCACCAACTCTCCCAAATCAATAGGGCATGCGGCGTCGCACGGTTGTATTCGGCTGCGCAACCGCGACATAGAGAAGCTGTTCACACTCGTGAATGTCGGCGACGCGGTTGAGATTCGCGGTGAACGCGACGAACTGACCGCGCGAATCTTCGGTTCCCCTGCAGACGACTTGCTAATTGCGCGCGCGCCGGTGGCGGCGGTTCCGGCAGGCCAGTGACTGGATTCTTGATGAAACAACGATGTGCTGAAGTCTCAGGAGGCATTTATGCAGATGGTGATGACACTGATGGCGGTGCTCGGTGGAATGGTTTTCTCGTTGGCGGTGGCTCTGCTGGCCGAGGAACTGATATTCGGACAGATTTTCCGGATCTTCTTTTCGCCGCGCAAGCTGGCCATGCAAACGGTGGCGGTAAAGCAGGAAGAAAGACGGTGAGTTCCCGCTCAGGAACTGAAAAGGAGAACGACCATGCTGGCGTTAAGGTCTTTGCTGATGTGCGGTGGCCTCGGGATGATTCTCGTGGCTGTAAGTATTCTGGGTTATGACTTGTATCGAGAGTGGCTGTATCGAAGTACGCTGGCGACGCCGGGCGTTACGCCGATGCCGCCAGAACCCAGGTGGCGCTGGCGCACTTCGTTAGCACTCGGATTTCTGGCGTGGGGTCCGATACTGCTGGCATTCAGCATCATTGTGGTACCGAGCGGCATGGCCGGAGTGCGCGTCAGCCAGTTGAGCGGGACCGAGACGGGAACGCTTTACCCGGGAATTCACTTTGTCAAACCGTTGATCGAGGAGGTCGCGCTGTACGATATCCGCGAGCAGGTGTTCACCACTGGAGAATCCGAATATGGCAAAGATGGAGTAAAGGTCAGTTCGAAACCGCAACTGCTCGACGTCCAGGCGAAAGAAGGACTGACGCTGGGCCTCGCCATTACGGTGCGCTATCGCCTCGATCCGCGGCACCTGGATTACATACAGAGCAATCTGCCGCACCCGGTCGAAAAGGAGATCGTTCCGCCAATTGTGGCGAGTGCATGGAGGGAGTTGGTTCCGCGCTATACGGTTCGCGATGTGTTTTCGGC
>JASLEQ010000819.1 GCA_030151135.1 Candidatus Sulfotelmatobacter sp.
CGGTTCCTTCGGATCCAGGTCCGCCAGGCAGCGCCGCAGCATCTCCCTCGTCGGATCGATCTCCCGCCGCTTCCTCTGCTCCACCACCAGCCGAAACATCTCCCACACATCTTTCATCGATTCGTAATGCTCCCGCCGGTCGCCCAGCACATGCACCGCCCGCACAATCCCCCACGTCTCCAGCTCGCGGATCGACGTGCTCACATTCGATCGCGCCACGCTCAAAGTTTTCGCGATGTCCTCCGCCGGTAGCGCCTTCGGCGACAGGTACAGCAACGCGTGAATCTGCGCGACGGTCCGGTTGATCCCCCACCGCGTCCCCATCTCGCCCCAATGAAGAATGTATTGCTTCTGCAATCCAGTGAGTTCCGCCATGTCCGTCCTTTCTGTACAAACAGAATAGTCGGAACCCCGTATAAGGGACAACTCCGCCCGCGAGCGACATCGACGACACTTTCACCCGGCCCTTAGGCTCCCTGCCTGAGATCTTCAAGTTGTTGCTGAAAAAGACGCGACGAAACTTACCGCACCCAGAGCGGATGCTACATAGCCATCTCGAACCAAACTTCTCTAGTTCACCGGTCCGCTCCACGGATCGCTCAACGCTATCAACTGTCCCGGAGGATAATCCGCCGCCGTCAGCGGAACCTCCGAATTCTGCGTCACGATCGTCAACACCTGCCCGCTGCGGACCCCTTGGATGGTCAGGCTCTGGCTCTCCACCGAAACCACCCGGTACTCTTCATCAAAGATGCCCGACTCCTGATAACTCATACCCGAGTCTGATGCCACTACCCTGACCCAAGGCTTCACGTTAATTTTTACAAAATTTGCGTCTGAAATCTTGACAAGCCGCCTCCGCGTTCCGCGCTGCCGTAAATTACAGGGTTCTACTTACGCCCGCATATGCGCTCAGGAACATACCCAGACCAGGTTTCGGGCTTGCAGAACGAAAATATAACCAAGGTAGGCTCTCAATCCAGGAGTGCGCTCGCAACGCTCCAAGGAACTCTCACGCGCAATAACTTCTCGGGATCTCTTTGGACTTTCTTTAGAAGGGACGCGCCACCAGCACGTATACCAGGACCACGATGCACAGCGTCAACACGAGCAGCGATACTTTCTCCACCTTCATCGTGTCTTTCTTCGCTGTCGTTTCATCCACCATGACGACACCAGTATGCCCCCGCTCCGTCGCCTTGAAAATGGCTCGTCTGTGGCTGGCACGCCGGTAATGTAACCAAAGTTTCCGGCCCAATTCGCCGATATTGCGCTCTCTGCCCAAAGCACCATCGACCCTTGTCGCGATCCTCATCACGAAACCTCGCTCATCCGATAAGCTAGATGGTTCACGGAGGCCACAATGCCCTCGAAACGCACCGCTCTCTTACTCGCGATCATCCTCGCATGCCTTACCGTCGCTACAGCCCTCGCGTTCCAGGCCAGCCAGATCGATAGCTCGCACACCATCACCATCGACGACTTGCTCAAGACCCTGCAATCGTCGAAAGCTGAAAAGCCGCTCCTCATCCACGTCGGATCTCACGTCCTCTACTCGCAAGCGCACATCCCTGACTCCGAATACATCGGCCCTGCCTCTGATCCCGCAGCCCTGCACCGCCTCCGCACCCGCGTCGAATCCCTTCCGCGCGACAAGTTCATCGTCCTCTACTGCGGATGCTGTCCTTGGACCCACTGTCCCAACATGAAGCCCGCCGACGACCTCCTTCACTCCATGGGCTTCACCAAAGTGAAGTCTCTCTACATTCCTAACAATTTCGGTACCGATTGGGTTGAGAAAGGTTATCCAGTGGCAAAAGGAGAATAGATTAGAAACAGTCGCACTCCGCCCAGCGCGATGGTCCTTCTAATGAACTGAAGCTCGCCCAAATAAATATTTAAATGAAAACCAAACGAAACCTCTTCCTGCTGATCCTCCTCGTCCTGATCGCGACGTACGCGGCCCACCGCTACGTAACGCACAATCCAATCCCGTCGACCGCGCAGCTGAAACCCGCTCCCGACTTCACCCTCCCGCAAATCACCGGACCTCCGCTCAAACTCTCCGACTACCGCGGCAAGATCGTTTTACTCGATTTCTGGGCCACTTGGTGCGAACCCTGCCGCGCCGAGATCCCCCACCTGGTCGACCTCCAAAACAAATATGGGACGCAGGGCCTCCAGATCATCGGCGTCTCGATGGACGATTCTCCCGACCCCGTCCCCGCCTTCTACAAGCAATTCAAAATGAATTACCCGGTGGTCATGGGCAATGCGCAAACCGGAGAACAATACGGCGGAGTCCTCGGCCTTCCCATCGCTTTCCTGATCGATCGTCAAGGACAAATTCGCAAGAAACACATCGGCGCCACCGACGCCGCCGTCTTCGAAAAAGAAGTAACCAATTTGCTGGCGGGAAAATGAAATTCGCGATCTTGCTTGTTTAGGGATCGCTGCAGCCTATTCCGAAGCCAATCCAACGCGCTCGTCAGTTCCAGAAGATCCGCACGACCTGTCGCTATCGAGAATGCGCAATGCGCCAGAGCGAAAGTAAGATGTCTTCAGCTCCGCCGCCCATACTCCGTCACCTTCCCATCGACCACCGCCGCAACATATTTACCCGACGCCAAATCCCGAAACTGCACCACCCGATGCCCCGCCCGCGCCAGTTCTCCCCACCGGCTCGGCTTCTCCGGATTCTGTTCGATCCCCTGGTACTCCACTCCATCCATCACAAACCGAACCGTCCGAAACTTTCGCGTCCCAGTTCTTGAAACACGAAAGATTTTTCCTCCGACGCTGACTTCGCCGGAAGTCATCATCTGCTCCGCCACCAACTTTAAAATCTCCCGATTCACCTTTGAATACCCTGCGTATCGCTTGAAATGCCTGCGTAATCGCTTGAAATGCCTGCGTAATTGCTTGTCATCCTGAGGCTCGCGTCTTTTGCGGGCCGAAGGACCTCTGCACTTTCTCGCCACTCACATCATGCAGAGCCTGGCGCAACCATAACTCCCATCAGCCCAAGCGCGCCAA
>JASLEQ010000078.1 GCA_030151135.1 Candidatus Sulfotelmatobacter sp.
GATAAAAGTGCAAGTCCGCCGGGGTCGGGCGTGGGGGCCGAAACCTAAACGGGTGTCCGGTCGAGAGCGGGACTGGCTTGAGCGGCGGAGGCTACTTGAGCTGGCGAAGCCGAAGGGGTCACGGATTGGGGGTTGGGAACAGCAATCGGGCGCTTGATGGTGAAGCGCTGGATCTTGATTTCACCCCGTTCATAGACGGCGAGAAGAGCGGCGACCGCGACCGGGTCGAGGCGCTTTCCGGCAAGGTTCTTGATAATCTCCAGAGCTTGTTCGGGAGTATGCGCCTGTTGATATGGACGATTTGTCGTGAGGGCGTCGAAGGTATCGGCGACGGCGATGACCCGCGGGAGCAACGGAATCTGATCCCCCTGTAAACCATAGGGATATCCGCGACCATCCAGGGCCTCGTGGTGCAATTCGATACCGGGCAGCATCTCGGCGAGTTGCGTGACGGGACGAAGAATATTGGCACCCTTGGTGGTGTGGGTCTTCATGACCTCGAATTCTTCTTCGGTCAAAGCACCGGGCTTTTTAAGGATGTGATCTTCGATGCCGATTTTTCCGACATCATGAAGCTGGGCTGAAACCTGCAAAACCTCGAGGAAGGAAGACGGGAGCTTCATTTCCTTTGCGATCAGCAGCGAGTAGCGGGTCACGCGATCGGAGTGGCCGCGAGTGTAAGGATCTTTTTCGTCGACTGCTCCGGCGAGCATCTGGATCGATCCCATAAACAGGGCGCGGTTCTCGTCGGCGGCCCGCTTCAGGTCTTCAATGAAGCGCTCGAGTTCCTCAGACATGGTGTTAAAGGTCTGCGCGAGTTCTCCAATCTCGGTGCGGCTGCGGAGGAGTACGCGCTGCGAGAAATCACCACGAGCCAGGGCACGGCTGGACTCGGTAAGGATGTGTAGAGGATTGGTGATGCGGCGGGCAGCAAAGATGCTCACGCCGACGCTGAGCAGCACTGCGAGCAGGGCCAGCAATCGCGCGTTGCGCTGCATCTCATAGACGTCGCGATAGGCCTGCCGGGTCGGTCTCTGGGCAACGACAGCCCAGTCGAGCGAGGTCACGGGGCTATAAGTGCCGAGCATGTCGACCTGGCTGGTTCCAGACTTGACTCTGAATTCGGTGGTTGCGGAGAGTTGGGCCTTGTTGCCTCCCTCGACGAAATTGCGAACGATGTCGAGGTTCTTCATGTCCTGCCCAGTCGCAAACTCAGGGGTGGCGGCGGCCACGAGGCGACCCTGGGCGTCGACGACGTAGGGCGTCAGCCCTCCGCTGGAGACTTCATGGAGGCCTCTGATAAGGAACTGGAGGTCGACGACGGAGGCGATCATTCCGAGGAAGCGAGGTCCATACTGCACCGGAGCACTGACAAGGAACACGGTGCGGGTAGACTTGCCTTCGCCGACCACCAGGGCCTGACCGTTGTAGGCGCGTCCGTCGCGGGCGGCGGAATAGGCACGCTCAAGCTCACGCTGGAGGAATGCATCCGGCACGATGCGTCCGGCGGAGATACCTTTGGCCTCCGAATTGAGGAGGGTCGCGTAGGCAATCTCGTCGGAGGAAGAAACGAAATTCTCGAGCAAAGCCCGGAGTTCAGGAGACTCGATATTTTTCTCGCCGATATCGCCGCCGCTGGCGACCTGGATGGCGGAGGAAAGGTTGGCGAGCATCATGCGCTGGGACCGCTCGTGCTGTGCGAGATCGTCGGCCAGGGAGCGGGTGATCGTATTCTGCAGGAGCTTTTCGTTGGTTTTCAGACGATCGCGGTTCGTGGCCTCAACCTGCGAGGAATAGAAATACATCGGGATAATGCTGATCGCCAGCAGCACGCCGAGGATGAGGTAAAGGATCGGAATGCGGGCGTGTTTGGGCGTGCTGGCGGACAAATTTCTCCCTTCACCCGTACGCGCGGCCAAGAGACGGAGTGGCGCAGCAACGGGTATGGATGAGATTTTATCGGGGTTAAGGCGAGGGGCCGCATTACCAAAGTACTGCGTAAAAAGTGACGGCGGGGGACCGTAACGATGTGCGCCGTGAGTGCTTTAGCGCTGATTTTGCCAGGAAATCAGCGGAGAGCGCAGGCGATGGCGCTTCATCAATGCAACAATTTTTTCAGGTCGCGCCAATGCACCAGGATGATGTGGTTGTCATCGAGGGCTTTCTTGAATTCCGGGCTGGTGACAACGTTGTAGTCTCGCTGGCGCCACGCGGCTACGTAGTCGGGATGATCTACCGCAATGGCCTGGAGTTCGGCGTCATCGTGTCCGAGATGGACGATGATCTCAGTCACGCCGGGCTTGAGATTCCTGATTGCGTTCAGATAGAAGTCTTTCCATCCGCTCACGGGCACTTCGGGAGAGGCCATGACCACTCCGTTAATCAGGACGTCATTGGGAGATAAAAGCGCGGCCAATTCCTTGGGCGTACTGGGGTCGAGAAAGGCGAGGAATGGCAGTTTGTATTCCCGAGCCACTTTGACGTACACGGCAAACAAATCGGGACGCGCGAAAAGCATACCCATGTGACTGTCGACGTGGGTAGGGTGAATTCCCATCGAGATGGCCTTCTCGATTTGAGCGCGAATCTCGCGTTCGGCTTCCTCGGCCTTGATGTGTTGTTTCCCAGGTTCAGTCTGCGGCCAGAGATAGCCAGTGGGATCGAGGAGACTTGGCACAGTGTCTTTGGAAGCTACAGGTCCCCAGCGGTAGGTCGCCCATTCGCTGGTCAGCGTGAGGTGAAGGCCAAGATCGGCCGTGGGATTGTTTTTCGCATAGTCCGCAACCTCGGTGAGCCAGGGGCACGGGACCATGATGCTGGCGGACGTGACAGCGTGCCTATCGAGAGCGTCGAAGCTGGCTGCGTCTTCGGAGTGAGCGACGGCGAGGTCATCGGCATGGACGATGAGCAGCCTTGCATCGCGGGGATAGCCAAGGCGCTCGGCAATCGTTGGGGATTGCGAAAATGCCAAGGTCGATGAAGCGACGAGGAGAGCAGCAGGGATCTTGCTCAAATGCATCGAGGGTCTCCGAGACGGTCATGAAACCGTAAAGGGTACCACGGGAAGCGGGGTGAGATCCGGACGGAGGGATGGAGTACCGGCGGGACGCGAAGGACTCAGGTTGCGGATTCGCTTTTGCCAGTCCGGGCCATGAGTTGTTGGATGGCTTCCTTGGGAGATTTTCCATCGTGGAGAATGGCGTGCATCTGTTCGGTGATGGGCATCTCGACATTGCGCATGCGAGCCAATCCGACTGCGGCTGTGGTGGTAAAGACTCCTTCGGCGACCATGCCATGCATACCGGCAATGATCTCGGACAGTCTTCTGCCGCGGCCGAGTTCGAAGCCGACGCTGCGGTTGCGTGAGAGCCCTCCAGTGCAGGTAAGGACGAGATCACCGAGGCCAGCCAGTCCGGCCATGGTATCGGCACGGCCTCCGCAAGCGACGACGAGGCGTGTCATTTCTGCGAGGCCGCGCGTGATGAGTGCGGCGACGGAGTTGTGTCCGAGGCCGAGGCCGTCGCAGATTCCCGCAGCGATCGCGATGATGTTTTTCAGAGCTCCTCCGAGTTCGACGCCGACTACGTCATTGTTGGTGTAAACGCGAAATGCGGAGTCGCTGAATGTCTGCTGGACGGTGCGGAGCAACACTTCATGGTGCGAGGCGATGGTGATCGCGGTAGGGTCTCCGCGAGCGACTTCCTGGGCGAAGGAAGGGCCGCTGAGGGCGCCTATGGGGAAGCTTCCCCGGTCTGGGCCGGAATCGGCAAGGAGTGTGGAACTCGCTTTGTTGGGGCCGTGGAGTACCTGTTGAATCACTTCGGTCATGCGCAGGAGCGAGCCCTCTTCAATACCCTTGGTTGCGCTGACGATAATGGCCTGTGGTTGAATGTGCGGACGCATCTGTTCGAAAAGGGCGCGGCAGTGCTGCGAGGGCATGACGCTGACGATGATCTCGGCATTCGATAGAACCGAGGCGAGATTATTGTTGGCGGTCACCGATTCGGGGATACTACAGCCGCTTAAAAACTTTTCGTTGATTCTCTTTTCGTTGATCGAGCGACAAACATCGGCCTCATAAGCCCAAAGCGCGACGCGGTGTGTGCCCTTGCGTCCGAGGACGATGGAGAGTCCGGTGCCCCAGGCGCCGGCTCCGATGATCGCGATGTTGCTCATCTGTGCATCTCCGTGTGCGACTGAGGATTGCGGTGCAGCGAGAAGCGGGGCTCGTCGCCGGAAAGCAGGCGGAGGATGTTCTGATAGTGGCGGACGACGATCAGCAGGGCTGCGAGTCCTATCAAAATGAGGACTGCGGGATCTCGCGAGATGCGCAGGGCCCAAACGGTGGAAGGAAAAAGAGCGGCGGTCACGATAGAGCCAAGCGAAATGCGCCGCGAGATCGCTGCGGTGAGAATAAAGATGACGATTGCGACCAAGACTGCCATAGGGGCAAAGGCGAGAAACGCTCCGAGGGCGGTAGCCACTCCTTTACCGCCGCGAAATTTCAACCACACAGGGAACATATGCCCGATGATGGCCAAGAGAGCCGAAGCCGCCATGATCCGGTAGGACTGATTGCGGGCCGCGATTGTATGCGAGTAGATCGAGGCGAGTTCCACGGCGAGAAATCCTTTCGCCGCGTCGAGAATGAGGGTGAGCGCTCCGAGGGCGGGGGATTTTCGGGAGACATTTGTGGCACCGATATTGCCGCTGCCGGTGCGACGGACGTCTTCTCCGCGAAAGATGCGGACCAGCAGATATCCAAAGGGGATGGAGCCTAGCAGGTAGCTGATGGCGAGGATGAATATTAGCTTGGACATGCTTGCTGGTGGCTTGATGCCGCCTATGCCGCCCACTTGGCTACTTTAGTTCGAATCTTGCCAGCTTTGTGTACCTTGATCCTTTCGGCGAGAGTTGGCTTTCGTACAGAAAGAACTCGCGGGAGGTCATGGTACCAAACTCCGGGATGGGGAGAGCGGCCAGTCGATTCTGCAAAATCTGAAATACCGGGTTGGGCTTATCGGTTTTGTTACGGCGAGGGGAACCGGAACCTCCTGCGCTGCGCGCGAGTGTGAGATGGGGACTGAAGGGGCGTTCTTCTTTGGGGATTGCGAGGGTCGAAAGACTTTGGTCGACAGCGGACGCCAGAACTGCGAGTTCGGGCCCGGACTCTATTCCGACCCAGAAAACGCGTGCCGATTTCGGGTTGGGAAAAAATCCGTAGCCACGGAAGTTGATATTGATGCTTGCCGCGGATATTTGCTGGAGCGCCTGCTTGATGGATGGAAGCGCCACATCCGGTTGCTCACCAATGAATTTCAGGGTGACGTGCATGGACTCCGGTTTGACCCAACGGGCGTCAGGAGCGAAGGGAAGCACTCCGTCGACAAAACGAAGGATGCGCTCGCGTATGGGCTTGTCGATATCGAGGGCAACGAAAAGGCGCATGGTCGGATATCAGGGATCGGCTTGTGCAGTTTGGCTCGGAAACATTGACTGCAACTTACGAGCTGAAGCCTTCTTACATTAGTTTCTGCCGCAACATGTCGAGCGCCATGGTTGAGGCGAAGCGGCGGATACGTTTGCGGTCGCCGGGGAAATTGCGCTGGACGACTTCGGTGCCGGAACCGCTTGCCACGGCGTGGAACACGAGGCCGACCGGCTTCTCCGGGGATCCACCAGCGGGTCCGGCAACGCCGGTGATGCCGACTCCGAAGGTCGACTCACAACGATAACGAATGCCTTCCGCGAGTGCGGCCGCCACTTCGCGGCTGACTGCGCCGTGACGCTCGATCATTTCGGTGGGAACTCCCGCGAGTTCGGTTTTCAAGGCATTCGAGTACACGATGGCTCCGCCCAAGAAGTAGCGCGAACTGCCGCTGATGGAGGTGATGCGTTCAGCGAGCAGACCTCCGGTGCAGGACTCGGCGACGGCGATGGTGGCGTTCCGCATCTGGAGCCAGTATCCGACGATCTGCTCAAGGGACTCCCCGTTGCGCGAGTAGACCGCGTCATCGAGTTCATCTTCAACGAGTCCGGCAACTTCATCGGCACGGGCCTGGGCGGCGTCGGGGGTAGCGCCATGAGCCTTGAAGTGCAATTCGATTTCCCCGGCACCTGCGAGGATTGTGGTTTCAACTTCGGGGAACTTTTTGTAGATCGGAGCGACACGGGCGTCAACGGCGGATTCGCCGAGCATGGCAATTTTCAGGGTACGAGTGAAGATATGTGCGGGCGGAACTTTGGCGCGGAGGCGTTCGCGGACTTCATTTTCAAAAAGCCCTTTCATTTCGTGCGGAGGCCCGGGGAGAAGAATGACGATGACTTCGCGACCTTCGAATTGGCCGACCAGCCATTGTCCGGAAGCGGTGCCGTTCGGGTTGGGAAGGGCGGTGGCGCCTTCGATGACGTCGGCCTGCTTGGAATTGTTGGGGGTCATCTTCCATCCCCGGTCGGCGAATCGTTTTTCGAGTTTGGCGACAATTTCCGGATCGCGCCGCAGGCCGACGCCGAGAGCTTCGGCGACGGCTTCGCGGGTGAGATCGTCTTCGGTTGGCCCAAGGCCCCCGCTGAAGATGACGATGTCAGATCGAAAAAGTCCGTGCTGCGCTGCAGCGACGAGGCGGCGCATGTCATCGCCGACTATGCTTTTGAAGATGACGTCGATGCCGAGCAGGTTCAGTTGCTCGGTCAGGTAGAGAGAATTGGTGTCGAGGCGGTGAGGCGTAAGCATCTCAGAACCCACCGCAATGATTTCGGCGTTCACGCGAGTATGAGTTTAAATGAAATTGCGCCTGAGGTTGGCTGTCGTGCAGGCGAAATTCCCAGTCTCCGCAATGGTGAGAGGGGGAATCGTTACCGGGCTGCGGAGGGCTCGCGTCGGAACCAGCAACAGAGCCTTTGGCTCTTGAATTTATTCAGGAATCAGGCGGAGGCCCTGGATGTTCCAGGAGAGATGATGCACGGCGTTGCTGGTGGCGAGCACGACGGAACGGCCGGGGGCGAAGGCCAAACCGACTAATCCCTGGCCAGAGACTTCGAGCTTTGCCTGTCCATCTGGGGAAATTTTTACGATACCGCGAGTTCCGGCGAGGGACGCGGCGACATAGAGATTGCCGTCGACATCGAAGGCCATGCCTTGCGGGCGGCCGAGCCCACGATAGAACGTGGTGACGGAGCCGTTGGGATCGATCTTAAAGACGCGGTCGTTCGGCCCCGTGACAAAGAGGTCGCCTTGCGGGTTGAAGGCGAGATGATAAGCCGAGACGCTGACTTCCAAGGTCGCGAAGACGAAGACCTGCTGATCGCGCGAGATTTTGAAGATTGTGCCATTACGATCGCCGACGTAGAGGCTTTCGTCGCGGTCGAAAGCGATGCCGGTTGCGACGCCCATGCCTTCGGCATAGGTAGTCATGTTGCCATTTTGAGCGACGCGGTAGACTGCGCCGTCTAATCGAGACGAGACGTACATTTGCCCCTGGCGATCGAACGCGATGGACGTGGGATTCATCAGTTCGGTAGCCAGCGGCTTTACGGCGTAATTGGTGTCGATCTTGTAAAGCGAGACAGGAACTTTTTGTCCGCGAGAACCGGAGAAGGTCGCGTAGATGTTGCCTTCGGCGTCGAGTGCGGGATTGGTGACGAGGTGCAGATTTTCGCTGATCTGGACGGCGACCTTTACGGACTGTCCGTTGCTAATCTGAGCTTCTGTAGCCACGACGACTTGGCCGGAGGTGGCGGCCTCGGGAACCCTGGTCACCAGGAATGAATCGGAACTGACGACGATGGAAGCCTCGTATTCGCCGAATTTGACCTTTGGCCGGGAGAACTCGGGCGGACGCAATCCGGATCCGTTGATGCGGACCTGGCTTCCGGCGAGCGCAAAAGAAGGTGAAACGGAATCGATATGTGGTCCGCCGTTCTGACTCTTGCGGCCGAGAATGCGATCAGAGAATCCCATGAAGAAATCCGACTTGGTGTGCTGCCGGGCTAGCGGCTGCTGCAGCGATCCTAGTTCCTAACTTTATCTTAGTAGATGCAGATGCGAGAGAAGTTGCATTACTCCCAGAGCGAACAGGCCGGCAGCGACGTCATCGAGCACGATCCCGGTGCCTTCCGGTAATTTTTCCAATTGACGGACGGGAGGAGGCTTGATGATGTCGAAGGCTCTGAAAAGTATAAAACCGGCGAGAAAAGTTTTCCATTTCAGGGGAGCGGCGATGAGGGCGATCAGCTGTCCGGCGACTTCGTCGATGACCACGAATTGAGGATCTTTTTTCCCGGCAGAACGAGCGACCAGGGTAGCGGCGGGGATGCCGACGAGAGTGACGAGAGCGGCAAGGGCGATGTCTGCGGGCGCTCGGGCCGATTGCGGCAGGAAATGCGCCAGCGCCGCCCAAAGGAGTACGGTTGCGGCCGAGGCCCACGTTCCCGGTCCGGGATGGAGCCGGCCTACGCCGAAACAGGTGGCGATTAGGGTAGACCAGAGTGGGGCACGGGGATTCGCCGGAAGAGAGTCCATCAGTCTTGCTCGAGATCCTCCGGCGGGACATCCTGGATAGATTCTTCGGAATCGTGCGCTGGGGAGGAGATCACGTACTCGCCGCTAGCCCATTTCCCTAGATCGATCAGGCGGCAGCGTTCGCTGCAAAAGGGGAAATCGGCAGCCGTGGTTTTCGCAGACTTTTTGCATATCGGGCAACGAAGTTTGGGCTTGCGCGGCATGGACGGTCTTATTGTAAACAGGAATCGCAAGGGCTAGAGTAATGACCAGTAAATGCCTTGAATGGCATGGCCATACGAAACACCTTAAGGGTCGAGGCAAAAGGTTTAGAGGACTTTTGCCACCAGATCGTAGTCGTGGGATTCGGTAATTTTGCAACGATAAAACTGGCCGGGTTGCGGCTGCAAGTGGTCAGGAAAGTCGTTGATGAAGACTTTGCCGTCGATTTCCGGGGCATGCATCTGGGTGCGGCCTTCGAGCAGCAGGTCGGACTCCTCGGACTCACCTTCCAGCAAGAGATCGAATTCGCGACCAAGCAGCGCCTTCTTTTTCTTTTTGCTGATCTGGCGTTGGATCGACATGAGATGTTTGCGTCGACGTTCGATCTCGGCGGAAGGAAGTTTCTTCTCCAGATCGTAGGCCCCGGCGCCTTCCTGATCGGAATAAGAAAATGCGCCCATCCAGTCGAACTGGGCCTCGCGCACGAAGTCGCAAAGTTCTTCGAATTCCTGCTCGGTTTCGCCGGGGAAACCTACGATGAATGAGGTGCGGAGCGTCAGATCGGGAATTACCCGGCGCATTTTCTGGATCGACTTAAGAAAGACGTCCGCACCTGCGCCACGCTTCATACGTTTGAGGACCGAGGCCGAAGCGTGCTGCAATGGTACGTCCATGTAGGAGCAAATCTTGTCGTGCGAGGCAATCGTGTCGAGGAGTTTGCCGGTAATCTTGTTGGGATAGGCGTAAAGGAATCGCACCCAGCGCAGTTCATCGATTCCTGCAAGCTTCTCCAGCAGAAGCGCCAGGCCGTCTTTTAGTCCAAAGTCCTCGCCGTAGCAGGTGGTGTCCTGGCCGATGAGGGTAATCTCGCGAACCCCGGATTGCGCGAGGCGCTCGGCCTCGGCGATTACCGATTCAAAGCGGCGGGAACGAAACTGACCTCGCAGTTGGGGAATGATGCAGAAAGTGCAGGGATGATCGCAGCCTTCGGCAATCTTAATGTAGGCCATGTGCTGCGGGGTGGCGAGAATGCGCGGAGTTTCGTGGTCGTAGAGATAGTGGGGCAGATCGGCGATGGCGCCATTCCAGGAATCGCGCGAGAAGCGGCCTTGGGCAGCGCGGGCGTCACCTTCTGCTCGTGTGTTGAGGACGACTAAGGGAGAACTTTGAGACGGCGGGGCGACCGCAATGCCGGTCGCTGCGAGAATGTTGACGAGTTCACCGGTGCCGACGACGGCGTCCACTTCAGGGATATCTTTCTGAATCTGGTCTCGAAAGCGCTCGACAAGGCATCCGGCCACGACAAGTTTTTTGGCCCTGCCGGCGGACTTATGAGCGGCCATTTCCAGGATCGTGTCGACGGATTCCTGCTGGGCGCTGTCGATGAAGGAGCAAGTGTTTACGACGATGATGTCGGCATCCTCGGCGCGGCGGGTCAACTGGGCTCCGGCGCGGGCGAGCATGCCCATCATGACCTCGCTATCCACGAGATTCTTGGGACACCCGAGGCTGACAAATCCGACCTTTTGCCGAACGGGGTTGGATGGGGCAGAGGTCGAGTGGTTCGCCGCCGTGTTCTCTATGGTTTGTTGCTTCAATTTTGGGGAACCGCCAACAGTCAGGTCCTTCCGGGCCATGCGATCTTTCTATTCTAGCATTCGGGAATCGACATCCCGGCGGGTTCAGGCAGCTTCTGAAACTGCTTAGAACCAGAGAAGGTAGTGTCTTCCACAAGGCAAAGTGCGAATGTCATGCTAGGCTAGGTCTTACCGCCTTAACAATTTAGAAGGGGAACCTCACGGAGGGGAAATGCCTGGGAGACGCTTATGGGTAGCAGTCCTTCTGATGATGACGCTGATCGCGTCTGCGGGCGCGCAGGATGAAAAAAACGAGATCGGGGGAACGATCGGGAGAGTTTTCATCAGCGACCAGGGAATTGATGCGGCGATCCCAAATCCGACCATTCACTCCGGAAAAGGGCTGACATTCGAGGGCGAGTATGCGCGACGGTTGTACGTGACGCCATTGCTCGGGGTGTCGGTGGAAGGCGTGATCGCGTACAACCGCGGGGTAAAGCTGAATGCGGGCGAGTATCTCTATTCCGTGGTACCGCAAGGCTACAAAGAGCTGTTTGTGACACCGGCCGTGCGGGTCAACCTGTTTCCCAACACCGCCGTTTCGCCGTGGGTGAGTCTAGGCGGGGGTATCACGCATTTCGACGAGAATTCACAGTTGCTGTTTGGCGGCGCGAATCCCGGGAAAAATACGAATAGCGGCACGCTGGAAGCCGGAATTGGATTGGATGTGAAGGTCTGGAAGCAACTGAGGATGCGCGGACAGATGCGGGACTTCTGGTCGGGCGAACCGGACTATCCGCTGGCCCCCACGGGGAAAACGCGCCAGCATAATTATTTCGTGAGCGGCGGGCTGGTTTGGCGGTTCTAGCGCACGGCTTGACGATACAGACGAGCGATCACCGCAACTGATTCACGAAGAGAAAGCCGCAGTTTCTAAGGTCAGGTCACTGGCTCTTGTAGGCCCATGATTCAACTTTCCGATATCCATGCCGGGTTGGGAAGAATCCGCGCGGACATCCGT
>JASLEQ010000105.1 GCA_030151135.1 Candidatus Sulfotelmatobacter sp.
GCGCTGAACCCTAGAAACACATCAGGCGCATGGAAGGATAAACGTATGCCGAATTGCAAATGGATGTTGGCTGCCGCGATGGCCCTTGTGACGACCGCAGGCGTTGCTCAGGATACAGGAACCGCGCCGAAGGCGGATAAAGACAAGTTCAGCTATGCGCTGGGCATGAACTTTGGCGAGAACTTCCGCAAGCAGGGGCTGGAGATCGACCCCGCGATCTTCTCCAAGGCGTTCACCGACGCATTCAGCACGGGCAACACCACGATGAGCGAAGACGACATGAAAGCCGTGCTGACGGTGGCTTCGCAGGAGATCCGCAAGAAGCAGGCGGCGGTGCAAGCGGAGAAGGCGCAGCAGGCGCAGGCCGAAGGCGAGAAATTCCTGGCCGATAACAAGACCAAGGAAGGCGTGGTCACACTACCGAGCGGCCTGCAGTACAAGATTCTGAAGGCGGGCGCGGGAGACAAGCCGACGCTGGAAGACACGGTAATTTGCAACTACAAGGGCACCCTGATCAATGGCACGGAGTTTGACGCGTCAGAGAAGCACGGTGGGCCGGCGACGTTTCCGGTGAAGGGCGTGATTGCGGGCTGGACTGAGGCGCTGCAACTGATGCCGGCAGGCTCCAAATGGCAGCTGTTTGTTCCGGCCAGCCTGGCGTACGGACCGCAGGGGCCTGGGGACATCGGGCCGAACGCGACGCTGATCTTCGAGGTGGAGCTGGTGTCGGTGAAGAAGGCGGCTGCGGCTCCGGCAGCTGGGGGACAGCCCGGAACCAAGTGAAGACCGCTCGAGCATGAAGCGAGACCCGGCGGCCCGTTGCTATATAGGCAACAGGTTGCCGGCTTCATCGAATCGCATTTCCCGAGCCGGTCCCGCATGACTGACCCCGGGTTGCAACCGGAGGTCGGCAGAACAGGCCTCGGATACAAGCATGCGTTCGAGGTTGAGAGTGTCGTTGATGCGAACGATGCGCAGCTTCTCCGGATCCGGAGAGGCAAGCGTGGACACCGCGTGCTGGATGGCTTCACGGTCCGTGGGAAAGTGAATTGGGATCTTGGCGGTGTTCAGTCCTAGCGATGTGGTTGCGTTTACGTACATCGCTTGAAGGTCTAGGGCTTTCACGGCACGATCCGTCGTAAAGTCGGCCAGGCCGATGCCGATCCCATTGCCCTTCGTTGCCTCAGACAAATCGCGGACGAAAATCCGCGAAATGCGCGGAAGCAGCCCACTGGAATTCTGCAGAGATGTGGAATAGCCGGTGATGTCCCGACCGATAATATTCGTATCCATCCCGCTGCCGCTGATCTCTTTACCAATCTTATCGATGATGAGCAGATCGATGTCGTCGAGCGGCAGGCGCGGCATCAGGGAGCGGGCTTTCTCGAGAAGCGAAGGTTCTTGATCGGCGATTGCGTCAGGACGAAGAACCTTGAGTTCCGCAGTCTGATGATGTTGATCCTCGAGGATGGCAATCCCACAGAGCACGGCGACATTCTGCAAGATGGTTCTGGCGGATTCGCGGATGGTGGTTTCGTAGCCGAAATGAGCCGCAGCGCGATGGGTGGCGGCAGCGCCCGTCTGCTTACCGAAACCGATGACAAGCATCTTCTGGATGCCGCTGCCCAGCGTTCCACGAAAATCGGTATGCGGCTTGATGCGATTGACGGCGATGACCGCGTCGGCTCGCAGCGCGGGAATGCTAAAAAAGACGTCTCGACCACCGACGGACGTGCCGATTTTCTCGGCGTCCATGCCGGCGACGATGGGAACACCGAGACTCTCTTCCGTGATTCCGTACCCGGCGAGCACTTTCGCCTGGCCTTCGGGAGTAGCTCCACCATGGCTGCCCATCGCGGGCACTAAAAAGGGATGCGTTCCTGCCTCGGTGAGCAGGCGGAGCAGTGCTTGCACGATCTCTTTGAGATTCGCGATGCCGCGACTGCCCACGCCAACGGCGATACGCATGCCGGGCGACAACCGGCTGTTCAAGCCCTCTCTGTAGAACTGTTCGGCAAGTACGGCATGGAAGTTCAATGGCGAAGAAGCAGGATACTTCTGGGTGATCTCGATCAGCTTTGGCAGTGAGATTGTCATGACAGGTCAGCATCTCCACTTTACATCGGTGGACGGAACGGCGAACGGACGAATGGGTTTCTTGGGCACTTCAAGGAAAGGAGTCGTTACAGGAGACGGACAGCGGATCGAAGGGTTCAAGTGCCGGACGCGGCAGAGTGGTGATGGAGGAGGATCGAACGGAAAAAGTGGTGGGGCAAACCGAGGCGCCAAGCATTCATCGAAGCGTGGCAGGTGGCCTTCCGCGTACGGCTGGGGAGAACCTCAATTCATCGACAAAGGGCTAGGAAGTTATGGCGAATCTGGACCAATTGAAACAAAAGTATGCCGGAGCGATTTCTCAGATCGAGAGTTTTTCTGATCTCGGAGCTACGCTTCAACAGGTCGATCTAGACGGAGAGAAACTGCACGTGAAGGGCACAGTTCCCTCCCGGGTGGTGCTGGAGCGCGTCTGGGACGAGATCAAGAAAGCGGACCCGACCTACTCGGATCTTCACCATGAGATTGTGAACACGGGTGGAGATGAACAATCGTACAAGATCAAACCGGGAGACAACCTCTCGCATATTGCCAAGCGGTTCTATGCCGATGCGAACAAGTATGGGGCGATCGCCAAGGCGAATGGCATCAGCGACCCCAACAAGATCCAGGCAGGTCAGGAACTGAAACTACCTCTGATTACGTAAACCGTCCCCTTTCGTCGCGCGACGCGAGGGCTGATGGGCAGGACACCAAACAGTTCCGCGCCGCATCCCAGCCAAGCAGAGAGGCATACGGATGGGACTGCTCGATATGGTCGAACAGATTGCCGGTGGGTCGTCGAACGCGGACCATGCCAAGGTGGCGGGCGGATTGATTGAAGAAATGCAACAGCGGCCCGGCGGACTCGGTGACCTGCTTCGATCGTTTCAACAGAATGGGCAAGGTGGAATGGTGCAGCAATGGTCCAACGGTCAGACGCAACCGGCGAGTCCGACGGACATGGAAGCCGGTTTGCAAGGAACGGGAATCGTTGACAGGATTGCGGAGCGGACCGGTCTCTCTCCCACGGTGGTGAAGACGGCATTGGCAGTAACGCTACCGATCCTGATCGAGCACATGACCGCGAATCATCACGTCTCCAACTCGGGGGAGATGACGGGACCGCAGCCATCTCCCCACGACGTACTCGGCTCTATCCTGAATCGGCTGGTTTAGGGAACCGTGCATTCAATTATTCACCCAGCCTGGCGAGTGCGCCGGATTCACGATCGTCAGTGCCGGACAATGTCCAGAATCTTACTGTCTGGTTCGCTCCATGCAGCAGGGCCTTCGTGAGTCAGTTGATGT
>JASLEQ010000127.1 GCA_030151135.1 Candidatus Sulfotelmatobacter sp.
CAGCTAAACGTGAAAATGGGCGGGCGGGGTTCCAGCGGTTACCTCGGATTGTGCCAAAAGGTGCAACAATTTGTCACTTTGGAGCCGGATGCGGGTTATGATTACGAAGTCGAGTGGTGGGCGAGTCGCGAGACTTGAAAAGTCCCAGCCCGGGCTCCCCGGAGGCCATTCCCCCTTGTTGTGCAACTTTCTGGCCCAGACAGGAGAAGAGTGCTCATGGAGCGATTGCGCAAGCTGTGGAACGATGAAGAAGGTCAAGATATTGCGGAATACGCGGTAATGCTGGCGGTCATTCTGGTGATCGTCGTGGGAACCATTCGCCTGATCGGTTCCAACGCGAATACTGTGTTTTCGAATGTCGCGAGCTCGATCCAGTAAGTACCGCCAGAATTGAACCGCACGACCTCACGTACGCCTTACCATTGAAGGAAACAGGATGAATCGCTCACGTTTGATGATGATCGGGGCGCTGGCAGTCGCGGTCGGCTTTCTTGTAAGTGTTTACGTCTTCAAGAACCTACAGGCGAGAAACGGACCCCGCACGGACAATACGGCCGAGGTAATGGTAGCGGCAGGCGACCTTCAAGTCGGCGCAAGGGTGGAAGACCGAGACATCAAGGTCATCCACATTCCGGCAGCAGACCTGCCCCCCGGGGCACCGCGACGGAAAGCAGATGTCGTAGGGCACGGCGTGATCATCCCGATATCCAAGGGAGAATTCATTTTGCCCAACCGCCTGGCTGGCGAGAATGCCGGCTCAGGATTGCCAGCCCTGATTCCGCCTGGAATGCGCGCCGTCTCGGTGCGCGTCAATGAGGTTGTTTCGGTTGCCGGGTTCGTAACACCTGGGACTCGCGTCGACGTCCTCCTCACTGGTACACCCGGAGGTGGTGGCGAACAGGAGACTACGACAGTATTGCAGAACGTCGCGGTCCTGGCATCTGGTCACACCCTTGAAAGAACGTCCACCGGCGAGGCTCAGAATACGGCGGTCATCACGCTGCTCGTCACCCCCGACGATGCTCAGCGTCTTACGCTGGCCAGTAGCGAGGGACATATTCAACTTGCACTGCGCAATCCTCTGGACACGAAACAGGACGATGTTGCGGCTTCGATTTCCCGCGCTCTGTACCGCGGAGGTGTCCCGGTTCCTGAGCATGCCCCAGTTCGCCACGTCAAGACGGCGAAGGCTGCGCCTCCACCGCAGGCAGCCCCAACGGGCGTCAGCGTTGAGGTCTACCAAGGGGACAAAAAGCCGGATGTTATCAAATTCCCAGAAGAGGGCTCCGAGACCAAGTGATGCCGAAAAATAGCAATCTCTGTGGTGTGCCCTTTGAATCTGGAGAGCTTTCCGGCACGGAGACGGATCTAAAGATGAATGCGCTTTGGCCCTCGCTGCGGGTTCTGCTATGCCTCGCTATTTTCACCATTCCAGGCTTTTCCGAAATGCGGCAGCAGGCTGACAACGCTGGACAGAACCAGGCTCCGGTTCCAACGGGAACTCAGACGGCGACCGTACCCGGGCCCGGGCAAGCGAGCCAAGGATCGAATCCGCTCCGCGTTATGGTCGGCAAGTCACTGCTGATCAACACTACCGAGCGTTTGAAGCGAATCGCGGTTAGCGATCCTGGAATCGCGTACGCGGTGGTGGTGACGCCAACGCAGATTCTGGTTCATGGCAAATCGCCCGGGGAAGTTTCTCTTCTAATTTGGGATGAGCTGGAGCGTTCACGCAGCTTCGACTTGCGAGTTGATGTTGATGTGAGCGCCTGCGCCGACGAAGAGCATCGCGTATTCCCGGAGGAACAGATCACGGTCACTCCTTCGCGAGCTGCGATCGTGCTTTCCGGCCACGTCTCCACGGAAGATGTCTCGAAGCGGGCGGGCGAGTTAGCCAGCGCGTATTCGCCGAAAGTAGTGAATGTGTTGACGTTTGGCCCCGTCGGAGCGCAAGAGGTGCTGTTGCAGGTAAAGTTCGCCGAGGTCGACCGATCCGCCTTGACGCAGATGGGTGTCAACTTTATCTCGACTGGTGCAGCAAATACGATTGGGACACTGGGCACCGGACAATTTGGTGGATTTGGTCCACAAACCTTGACGGGTGGTACAACGACGACTGCCACCGCCGCAGGCACGGTTACGACTACTGCATCGACTACGGTCAACCAGCTCTTGAATCTGTTCGTATTCCGTCCCGATATTAACCTTGGTGCCGTAATCGAGGCGCTTCAGACCAAGAACCTGCTGCAGATTCTGGCTGAGCCCAACCTGATCGCAGTCAACGGTAAAGAAGCAAGCTTCCTCGCGGGCGGGCAGTTCCCTTTCCCGATCGTGCAACCAGGAAATGGATTCACTGCCGTTACGATTTCTTTCAAGGAATTCGGCGTTCGCCTGCAATTCACTCCGGTAATCACACCCAATGGGTACATCCATTTGAAGGTAGCGCCGGAGGTAAGCACGCTGGATTTTGCCAATGCACTCACCATTTCCGGGTTCACAGTTCCTGCTCTGAGTACGCGCAAAGCGGAAACGGAGTTCGAACTCCAGGACGGCCAGAGTTTCGTGATTGCAGGTCTGATGGATAACCGTGTCACAGATATCTATAACAAGATTCCGGGGCTTGGAGACATACCGATCCTGGGGAATTTCTTTCGCAGCAAGAGCGTATCGAAAACAAACTCAGAATTGATGGTGCTGTGCACGGTCCACCGAGTCTCGCCGAGCGCCGAACCGGTCAAGACACCGGAGATGGTGCAGCCGTTTATGGATAAGAGCAAGTTCGACAAAGGGCCCGGGAAAAAGTAGTTCGTCATGCCAGAGCTTTCCGTCGTCGTCGTAGCAACGGATAACGAGCAGCGGACTCTGCTGCAGGTGCTTGTCGACGGAACCACCGTCGCGCACACCGTGCATACGTGTGCAAGCTTTCCGGTAGCGGCATCTGATCCGGTCACCCGGCGCGTGCGGGCGGCGAGTCCCGATGTGACACTGGTCGACATCCCCGCCGACAACCCTGCACTCGCGCTGCGTTCGATCGAACTCCTTCACCAGGAGATGCCGGAAACGGCCATTTTCGCTATCGGGACCCTGAGCCAGCCCCAAGTCATCGTCAACGCTATGCGCGCCGGAGCGCGCGAATTTATCGAGCGTCCTACAACGACGACCGACTTGCTGGAGGCGTTTGTCCGCCTTACCACGGCCCAGCGGAAGAGCCGTCAGGAAGGGATTCGGGGAAAAGTATTTTCTGTGATCAACGCGAAAGGCGGAAACGGCGCCACGACGGTAGCGGTAAACCTCGCGCTTGCGTTGCAGTCCGCTTACGGACAAACCGCTCTAGTTGATCTCGCACCTCTCGGCCATGCCGCGCTTCACATGAACCTGAAGCCGGCCTTTAACATCGCGGACGCAACACGCAACCTGCACCGCATGGACTCGTCACTGCTTGAGAGCTTTATGACTCGACACAGCGGTGGATTGCAGCTGCTCGCGGGGACCAACGTTCCGGCAGCCGTCGACCCGAGCACCGCGGAATTTGTTCGACTCTTCGACATGCTGGTATCCCACTTCCGCTATGTTGTTGTGGATGCATCGTCACGTTTCGATGCCGCCAGCCGTTTGATCGCCAGCCTTTCGGAATGCGTTCTGCTCGTTGCCTGCAGTGATGTTGCTTCTCTTTGGAGCGCGGCGCGGGTTCAGCAATATCTGGGAGAATCAGGCGGCCGCGACCGGGTTCGGCTGGTTTTGAACAGGTTTCGAAAAGTACCCGGCTTCAGCGAAGCCGATGCGGAAACGGCGGTCGGCGCTAAACTGATCTGGCGCGTCCCCAACCAGTATTTTGCGGTGTCCAGTGCGATCGATCGGGGCACCCCAGTGATGGATCAGCGCAATTCCGAGATTGCCCGCTGTTTCGCCGGGTTGGCACAGGAATTGACCCGAAACGATGCGGACGTGAAGCGGACGGCGTGGTCGCTATTCAAATCGGTTTAAGATTTTAAGGCGCTATGGCAAATCTCCAGTCGTTCGAACGCACCGATTACCAGCAGGTAAAAGCCGACCTGCATCGGAAAATCCTCGACCGTTTAGACCTGGAGAAACTGGGAAAGACTTCGGGAGATTCCGCGCGAGATGAAGTGCTTGTCGTCATCCGCAGTGCGGTTAACAGCGAAGTCGTTCCATTAAGCTTTGCCGAGCGCGAGCGGCTGTCCCGCGAGATTCTCGACGAGATTTTCGGACTCGGACCTCTGGAGCAACTGCTTAAAGATCCGAATATCTCCGACATTCTCGTGAACCGGTTTGATCGCGTCTACGTGGAAAAGGCGGGCAAGCTCGAACTCACCACCCTGGCGTTCAAAGACAACATCCACTTGATGCAGATCATCGAGCGAATCGTCTCGCGAGTGGGCCGGCGTGTTGACGAGTCCTCCCCCATGGTCGATGCGAGATTAGCTGATGGCTCGCGTGTCAATGCGATTATCCCGCCCCTGGCGATCGACGGGCCATGCCTCTCGATCCGGCGTTTTGGGCGCGATCCCGTAACCGCGCGGCAGATGATTGAGAACCAGACTCTCACCGAACCGATGCTGGAATTGTTGTCCGCGATGGTGAAGGGGCGATTGAACATCATTGTCTCCGGTGGAACTGGCGCCGGGAAGACGACTCTTCTGAACGTACTCTCGGGATACATCCCGAACTCGGATCGCATCGTCACAATCGAGGACGCCGCAGAATTGCAATTGAAGCAGGAACACGTGGTTCGACTGGAAACGCGACCGCCGAACATCGAAGGCAAGGGTGCGGTCCGGCAGCGGCAACTCGTGATCAACAGTTTACGTATGCGGCCCGACCGGATTGTGGTAGGCGAGGTGCGCGGCGAAGAAGCATTCGACATGTTGCAGGCAATGAACACGGGCCATGAGGGATCGTTGACCACGGTACACGCTAACTCTCCGCGGGACGCCATGGCACGTATCGAAAATATGGTGTCCATGGCGAATCTCAACATCCCCGAGCGCGCAGTGCGTCACCAGATTTCCTCGGCGGTTCACGCCGTCGTCCAAATTGCGCGTCTCTCCGATGGCACTCGCAAGGTTATGACGATCTCCGAAGTCACTGGCATGAACGAGGATATGATCGGCATGCAAGACATCTTCGGCTTCGAACGTAGTGGACTGGATGAGAGTGGAAAGGTGCGCGGGTCCTTCCGCGCAACCGGACTGAAACCGACATTTGCGGAACGTCTGGCGATGTCGGGGGCCCGGTTGCGCCCAGCACTGTTTGAATCAAGGTTTGAGGTTTAGGTATTTATGGCAGGAGCTGCTCTTCTTTCGCTGCTCATTTTCTTCGTAGTTGCCATCGCCACTTTCGGCATCATTACGATGTTCGACCGGCGAAACGCACAGGCGCGCGTCATCAAGGAGCG
>JASLEQ010000144.1 GCA_030151135.1 Candidatus Sulfotelmatobacter sp.
GAACAACGATCCAGGTGGATCGTTGTTCGTCTAACTTCGTTACGCTCTGCAGCCGGTTCATGAACCGTGGCAAGTTCTCGATATCCTTCCAGAAGCCGTAGGCTTCCTCCGGCTTGCAATTGATCAGCACGCTAGTGCGCGCCGAATCGCTCTGAGCTTTTGGCTTGTACAGCACGCCAAAAGCAGCCAGTGAGCCGCCACTGGCAGCCAAGGCCGCGCCCAGCGGCGATCTGCGAGCGATCCCATAGACCGCCAGTGCACCGCCACCGATTACGGCGGCCCATTGCTGCGCTCCCATCGAGCGCCGCTTTCGACGACGAGGGTTTGTGGCTCCCATACCTGAATTTTTCACCATAGAAATAAGACCTTTTTGTGGATTGTTGAATGCCTTGAACTTGCGCATTCTTTGGCTTACGGAATGTTGCGGTTTGTGTAACCGGAAGTTTGGAGCTTGTACAACTCACCACCATCACAAGTGAAGATCAGATGCCACCCCCACAAGGACCGTTGTCACGGAAGTCAGGAATCGACATCAGCCGGCGAAAACTTTCTCTTAAAACGTCATGCAGTAAAACCAGAATTCAGAAGCAATGTGAGACCGAGGCTTAAACCCCGCCGGGATTCCCCTTAGCCCCCAGACCTTGTTCGGGGTCCGAAAACCGCACCGCCTCAACCCGTGAATCCCGCCTATATCGACCGGCATCTATCCAGCATGCCTCTGGAACGAGATGAAAGTGAAAGTGTTCCCTGGAATGTCCTGACGACTTCAGATGCGGGACAATCCCGCGATCATGAATTCCTCCGCGATGGCTTGCCTCAGGCAGGCCCTCACGCCGCATCCTCCGACCGTTCTCTGCTCGATGCTTATTCCACCGCTGTCATCGGCGCTGTCGAACGCATAAGCCCCTCGGTAGTGAACATCGAAGTTCACCAGCGCGCACGTCAGACGCGCTCCGGAGAACCGCGTGAACGGCAGGGCGGCGGCTCGGGATTCGTATTCACGCCCGACGGCCTCATCCTAACCAACAGCCACGTAGTGCATGACGCATTGCGAATGGCAGTGACTCTCTCCGACGGCCGCCGCATGCCCGCGGCACTCATTGGCGAAGATCCAGCCAGCGACTTGGCCGTTGTCCGAGTCGACGAGCCGGGACTGACCGCAGCCGTGTTAGGAGATTCGCAGAAACTCCGTGTGGGTCAGATTGCCATTGCGATCGGCGCTCCCTACGGCTTCCAGTCCACTGTTACTGCCGGAGTGGTGAGCGCCCTCGGGCGTTCTCTGCGATCGTATTCCGGACGCCTGATCGACGATGTGATCCAGACCGATGCGGCCTTGAATCCCGGCAACTCCGGCGGGCCGCTTATCGACTCCAACGGACACGTTGTCGGTGTAAACACCGCCACCATCCTGCCCGCGCAGGGAATTTGCTTCGCCATCGGAATCAACACGGCAAAATTCGTGGCTAGCCGCCTGTTGCGCGATGGCCGCATCCGCCGAAGCTATGTCGGGATCTCGGGACAAACCGTTCCGATTCATCGCCGCATCGTGCGCTTTTATGACCTCCCGAAAGAAACTGGAGCCATGGTGCTCTCCGTGGAGGATGGCAGTCCGGCAAAGCGCGCCGGCCTGCGCGAGGGCGACATCATTCTCGCTCTCGAAGCCCAGCCCGTCGCCGGCGTTGATGATCTGCATCGCCTGCTGACCGAAGTGCGCGTCGGTGTAAGCTCCTCGTTAACCGTCCTGCGCGGAACGGAACGTTTGGCCATAAGCATCGTGCCCGAAGAGACTCGTTAATTCGTTTCTGGCGCGGACGGGCGTCCGCGCCGGTACACCTGCCGTCATTGCATCCCCCCTCCCCGTGTGGTAGCCTCTAATCGGAATGTCCACTTTGCACGACAAAGTACCTGCGGGCCTCGATCGCAAAGAAGCCGACATCTACCGGCATCTGGACCCGTCCCGGCTCCCCCGGCACATTGCGATCATCATGGACGGCAATGGCCGATGGGCCAGGCGCCGCCACATGCCGCGCATCGCCGGACATCGCGCTGGCGTTGCGGCCGTACGCTCGACTGTAGAGACCGCTGCGCGAATTCACATCCCTGCGCTCACCCTCTACGCATTTTCAGAAGAAAACTGGAAACGTCCGGCCACCGAGGTCGGATTCCTCATGCGGCTCCTGACCCGCTATTTGAAAGCCGAGGTCGCCACCCTCAATAAAAACAACATTCGCCTCGAATACATTGGGCGTCAGCAGGAACTGCCCCAGGATGTGCAGGAACGAATGGATTGGGCCCGCGACGCGACCCGCCGCAATACGGGCATGGTGCTGACCCTGGCCCTGAACTACAGCGCGCGCAGCGAACTGGTCGATGCCTTCCGTGCAATCGCTGAACGAGCTGCGAAAAATGGCGGACTCGATCATTTACGAATCGACGAAGCCATGGTCTCCCGCCACCTCTACACGCGTGACTTGCCCGATCCCGATCTCGTTGTTCGAACTTCCGGTGAGATGCGTCTGAGCAATTTCCTTCTCTGGCAGCTGGCGTATGCAGAAATTTATGTGACTTCGACATTGTGGCCGGATTTCCGCGGTGTACATCTGCTCGAAGGCATCGCGGAATATCAGAAACGCGAACGCCGCTACGGCGGCCTCAACCATCACGACACCCACGTACCAGCCGAGACAGTAAAGGTCTGACCGGGATTTGGTAATTTTGTAATCGGGCAGTTTGGTAATTTGGATTCTCGATTTTCCAAATTACCCGATTACCAAATTACAAAATGCCTTCACTCCCTTGCTCAAACGCATAGCAACAGCAGTCGTACTAATCCCGATTGTTCTGGCGCTGATCCTTCGGGCGCCGATATGGGCGCTCGCGATTGTGGCCGGAGCCGTCGCGCTGCTCACTATCCATGAATTTCTCAAGCTCACCGAGTCTTACGGAGTAAAACCTCTTCGCACGCTGACCTACATTTTCGTTGCGATGTTCTTCGCACTGCTCGCGTTCAACCTCGGCAATGAGAAACCGCTGCTGTCGACGGCGGTCTTCGTGTACTGCCTGGGATTTGCAGCGGCCATTGCGCCTTTTATTTTTCTGACGCGGGCTATGCGCGATGAATCTCTCAGCGCTGGTTATCCGGCCGCTGCTGCTTCGGTGTTCGCTTTCGCTTACGTCGCTCTTCCGATGGGAATGCTGGTGCAACTGCGGCAGCAGTGGGCGGGAGCTTTTTATCTTCTCTATTTGTTGCTCGTAGTTTGGGCTGGCGACATCTTCGCGTATTTCGTCGGGAAATCGATTGGGCGTCACCTCATGGCACCGCGCATCAGTCCCAAGAAGACGTGGGAGGGCGCCGCCGCGTCCGTGATCGCCAGCGTCGCCGTTGGATGGCTCCTCTTCAACTATTCTCTGCCGATCAGTTCCGCTCTGCTCCGCGCCGGACTGATCGAACGCCGCGATGGCCTCTTCGGGCTCGAGCAACCTGCGATGGGACCTATCATCATCCTCACAATTGTGTTGAACATCGCTGCGCAGTTGGGCGATCTGGTCGAATCCCTGATCAAGCGTGGAGCGAACGTGAAGGATTCCGGAGGCATTCTGCCGGGCCACGGAGGCATGCTCGACCGCATTGATGCGCTGCTCTTCGCCGCTCCAGTGCTGTGGTACTATGCCGCCTGGCGCGTGATGCAGTAACCTCCCCGGCTTTCCCCCGCAAGACCGACTCCGGACGCGTAAAATAGAAGTTCTCTCTTCATGAAACGCATCGCCATCCTGGGATCCACCGGCTCGATTGGCCGCAGCACACTCAGCGTGGCCGAATCTTATCCCGATCGATTCCAGATCGTTACGCTCGCCGCTGGTTCCAACCTCGATTCCGCGTTTGAGCAGGCCATGCGCTGGAAGCCGCGCGTCATCTCCATCGCATCAGAAAAAGACGCAGATGCGCTCCGCGCCCGGCTGAAACGCGAAGGGCTAAACGAGATCGAGGTCGTCCACGGTTCGGCCGGAACCGTGAGGGTGGCTACTCATTCCGAAGTTGACTTTGTCGTCAGCGCAATCGTCGGAGTGGCAGGCCTCGAAGCTACCTACGAAGCGGTGCGCGCTGGGAAGACTCTCGGCCTCGCCAACAAAGAATGCCTTGTAGCGGCCGGCGATCTCATCACCACCGAAGCCCGCAACCGCAACGTGGCACTGTTGCCCATCGACAGCGAGCACAACGCAGTGCATCAATGCATGCGTGGCGGACGCACGGACGAAGTCTTGCGGGTTTGGCTCACCGCTTCCGGGGGCCCATTCCGTAATACTCCGCTGTCAGAATTTGCGGCCATCACTGTGGAACAGGCCCTGAATCATCCCACCTGGAAAATGGGCAAACGCATCACCATCGACTCTGCAACCCTGATGAACAAGGGCTTTGAAGTCATCGAGGCGTGCAGACTTTTTCACATGCCTCCACAAAAGGTGGAAGTCATTGTCCATCCCCAATCGACAACCCATTCCATGGTCGAGTTTGTTGATGGAAGCATACTTGCTCAGTTCTCCGTGACCGATATGCGCCTGCCGATTCTTTACGCCCTAACATATCCTGACCGTATTCAATCGGATATGCGCTTTTCCGTCAGTGACTTGCGTCATCTGGACTTCAGCCCGCCCGACCTGAAAAAATTTCCTTGTCTGCGGCTGGCTTATGAGGCAGTGGAGGCCGGTGGCGCCAAAACCGTCGCGCTCAACGCCGCCGATGAGGTGGCCGTAGCTGCGTTTCTTGAGGGCAAAATCCAGTTCGAACAGATTCCCGCCCTCATCGAAAAGGTTCTTGCCGTTACAAGTTCCAGGGTTCCGGAGTCCATCCAGGAAGTGCTCGAACTCGATGCCGAAGCTCGCCGTCAAGCCCGCGAACGGATCAATACCGTCCAGAAAACCGGACGGCCCGAAACATCTTTCGCGTAATTTTGGAATCTAATAAGTGGGAGCGTTCGTACCTCAAATATGTCTGACTTTCTGACCTCGCTCATTGCCGTCGTTGGCGTTCTAGGTTTCATGATTTTGATCCACGAGTTCGGCCACTACGCCGTGGCCAAGTGGCTCGGAGTGCGCGTCGAGCAGTTTGCCATCGGCTTCGGCAAGCGTCTCGTCGGCTTCCGCAAGGGCGAAACGGACTACCGCATTAACGCTATCCCTCTCGGCGGTTACGTCAAGATGAGCGGCGAAAACCCCATGGACGCCCGCTCCGACGATCCACGCGAGTTCATGAATCATCCCCGGTGGCATCGCTTCCTCATCGCGATTGCCGGCCCCGCCATGAACATCCTGCTCGCCATCGTGCTGCTCACCACGGTTTACATGGTGCATTACGAATACCCGGCCGTTTACGACGAGCCACCCGTGATCGGATGGGTTTTGAAAGATACCGCCGAGGCGAAAGCTGGGCTCGAAGTGGGCGATCGCATTACCCGCGTCGATGACGTTCAGAATCCCACATGGGAGCAAGTCGAACTCAAAGAAGCATTGAGCCCTGGGCAGCCTCTCGATGTCCAGATTGATCGCAATGGAAAGACTCTCGACAAGACTGTCGTTCCTGAGGCAACCGGGCTCGATCAGATCGGATACGCAGGTTGGGCGCCTAAAGAAAACACCGTCACCATCACGGACCTTGTTCCGGGCATGCCCGCCGAGAAAGCGGGCCTGCAGGAAGGCGATCAAATCGTTTCGGTCGACGGGAAACCGGTCCCCGCGCTCGCATCCATGGTCGAGAGCCTGAAGATCACCAAAGATAAGCCGATCAACATCACCGTTCTGCGTGACGGTCAGCAGAAGACATTCACAGTCCAGCCGGTCCTATCCGACAAGTGGTATCGCATCGGCATCGGTAGCATGCAGATGAAGGTGAAGACTTTGCCCTTCGCGCAGGCATTGCAGCTTTCGTTGCACGAGAACCGTCAGAACGCCTTGCTGATTCTGGAACTCGTGAAGAAAATGGCCCAGCGCAAGATTTCCATGCGCTCCATCGAGGGTCCGATTCGTATCGGCCAGGCCGCCGGTGAAGCGGCACGCCGCAAAGGCTGGACGCCGCTGATGAGTCTTACTGCGGCCATTAGCTTGAACCTCGGAATATTCAACCTGTTGCCAATCCCGATTCTCGACGGTGGGGTAATTCTCTTCCTCGCCATCGAAGGCCTCATGCGCCGCGACATCAGCATGAACATCAAGGAACGCGTTTATCAGGCGGCCTTCGTGTTCCTGGTCTTGTTTGCGGTGATGGTCATCTATAACGACTTGATGAAGACCATCCCCGGGCTGGCCGACAAGCTGCCATGAGCCCAGGCGCAGCCTAAGAGCTCGATCAGAAATCAGCCGGCGGGGCCAATCCTCGCCGGCTGATTTGTTTTCCATCAAGCGCTCCGTTTGTTCCGTCCCGAAGACTTTCCCGGTGGAAGCAGGCGCTTCGACCCTGGACGGCATACCGCGGTCCCCGTTGGCCTCGAAACGGGTGCCATCGCCGCGCGAATATTCGCCGCGATCTGTTCCGGTTGTCGTCCAGCAGCCAGATCGGCCATCATGGAAGCCATCACTCGTCCCACCAACTCGGCGGAACGAGGCGCGAGATGCGTCATCTGCGTTGGATTAGCCAGCCCACCGAATGGGTCGTCGCTGGTCACACCGTTCGGTAAATTCTGAATTGCAGCCTCGAAATTCGGCCAGGCAGTCGTCGCAGCATTGCCTGTCAAATTCTCATACAGCTCCGCCAACGTCCCGGAATCCCCCAGGTTCACCATCACAGGTGCGATCTTCTCCAGCCCATATCCTTGGCTGATCAGCCATGAGAGGAACGCCATGCCGCACCCGATGCTGTCCCCGTCCTGGTCGGTATCTTCGGTCTTGTCCACCCAGTTCGCCATGCCGTCCGAGACCCACTGTGGCGCTGTCGCAAAATCCGCGAGCGCGTTATTTCCAATCACCGCCGCGCACCACCGCGAAAGGGCTTCGCCGGTGCTCTCTCCGCAAAGGTTTCCGTTCATCGAACATTCGCTCAGTTCGGCTTCAAATAAAGCGGAGACTCGAGCGGAGTTTCCATAGGAAGCGTCGACTTCGATCGCATTCCCCGTCGTGTAATCGCAGCCGTTATGATCGGCACCGCCAGTTCCATCCGTTGCTCCGCCTAGCGCGAATACAATGGCGCTGACCGGCCCTCCGGTGGTCCCGAAGATGCCGTCGTTCGCGGTCACAATCCGATCCGCATCGTTGACCAGATCTTTCGCGTTTTGCAAGGCTTGCGCCCCGAGACTTGGATCGACATATACGGTCACTCTTCCACTGGGGCTGGTTCCGACCAACTCCGACGCCCCCGTGTAACTAGGCCATGCGGGTGCGCCGGCAGATTCGTTTTGGATGGGCGTTGGCTTTTTTCCTGCGTGCGGGGGCTTGATACGGTGTGACATAACGAAGAACCTCCATTCCCACAGAATAGAACTACTTTGGCGCAAGCGCTCGTTCGTTAGTTCTAGGCCGCCCACGGCGATGGTACATCCGCGAAATGGCCGGTTTCAGCGTGTTAAACTATAAGTTCCTATGGCTACAATTCATCGCAGAAAGACCGTTACCGCTGTCGTCGGGGGTGTGCGCGTTGGCTCGGATGCACCAGTTGTGGTGCAATCCATGACCAATACCGACACCGCCGACATCCCTTCGACCGTTCAGCAGGTTGCCGCTTTGGCCCGGGCCGGCTCGGAACTGGTGCGCGTGACGGTAAACAACGATGACGCTGCCAAGGCCGTTCCCCACGTTGTCGAACAACTCGACAAACAGGGCATCCGTGTCCCGATTGTCGGTGACTTCCACTACAACGGACACGTTCTGCTGACCAAATATCCAGAGTGCGCGCGCGACCTTGCCAAGTACCGCATCAACCCCGGCAATGCCAGTATCGGTAAGGGCGGAGACTCCAACTTTCGCACCATGATCGAAGTCGCGGTGAAGTACCAAAAGCCAGTGCGCATCGGCGTCAACTGGGGATCGCTCGACCAGGCCCTGCTCACCCGCATGATGGACGAGAATTCCAAGCTCGACGAGCCGAAAGATGCCCGCGAAGTCACCATGGAAGCCATGGTCGTGAGCGCGTTGAACTCCGCGGATCTCGCCCAGAAATTCGGCCTGCGGCCGGACCAGATCATCCTCAGCGCCAAGGTCAGCGGCGTTCAGGATCTAATTGATGTCT
>JASLEQ010000100.1 GCA_030151135.1 Candidatus Sulfotelmatobacter sp.
CACGCGTGGAATACCATCTTCTACCCATCCCGCCAGCTGTTTTTGCAGTTGGGGAATGGAATAGGAAGTAAAACCGCCGCTGCCGTAAACAGGAACAGAATCTCTTGCCGCGCCGAGCAGCGATACGAGCGGCAGTTGAAACAATCGGGCCTTTAGATCCCAGAGAGCGTTGTCCACGGCGGAAATCGCCATGGACGAAATCCCGGAGCGCCCAAGGTTCCGAATGCTCCTGACCATCGCCGTCCAGCACCCCGGGATATCCATGGCATTGCGGCCTTCCACTTCCTTGCGGAGGAGATCCTGGATCAGAATGGCCGTGGCTCGATCCGCGTAGGTATATCCCAGACCGACTTGGTTTCCAGCCGCAGCTTCCACCAGGACCAGGGTTGTATGGTCCCAGCTGAGTGTTCCGTCGGATTCCGGGAAGTCTGTCGTGACACGATATATTGAAACCGTAATGCGCCGGATGGGCACGTGCTCGTAACTCGTGCTTAGATCTCGTACTTGCATGGCTTTCTTGCCGAACCGGTGCAGTGAAGACCTGATTGATCCGTCCGGTTCGCTGATTGAAGCTACAAAGTAGAGATGAATTTTAAGGGCAAAGAGGTAGCTTGTTAAATCTCGCCTCTGCAAATTCGTCGCCTCGTTCGAGTTGGATTCGGGATGTACCTCATCCTCCGCATCCGCATCTTTAATTCAGCGACTTCATTGATACAGGAAGGTGTTATGACCGCAGCAGATGTCCTGATTGAATCCCTTATTGATTGGGGTGTCGATGTCATCTTCGGACTTCCCGGCGACGGCATTAACGGCATCATGGAAGCTCTCCGAACGAGACAGGAGAAGATACGCTTTATCCACGTGCGCCATGAAGAAGCGGCCGCTTTTATGGCTTGCGGATATGCAAAGTTCACGGGAAAACTAGGCGTCTGCCTGGCGACGTCTGGGCCTGGCGGTATACACCTCTTAAACGGTCTTTACGATGCGAAGCTCGACAATCAGCCTGTCCTCGCGATCACTGGTTTGCAATTTCATGATCTGATCGGCACCTACACACAGCAGGATGTCGCCCTCGACAAGCTCTTCATGGACGTCTGCGTCTATGACGAACGAATCATGGGGCCAACTCACGTCGAGAGCGTGACCGATCTCGCCTGCCGGACCGCGACCGCGTATCGAGGTGTGTCGCACATAACTTTTCCGGTCGATTTCCAGGAAATGGAGGTCAAGTCCAGACAGCGTTCGATGCGAAATGTTCCGCATCACAGCTCAGACGTCGATGCGCTCGGAGCACGGTTGCCGAATAAACGCGATCTCGAAAAAGCTGCCGACATTTTGAACGGGGGAAAGAAGATTGCCATTCTCGCTGGACGCGGCGCACTGGATGCCACAGATGAACTTGAAAAAACCGCGGAACTGCTGGGCGCTCCCATCATCAAGGCTTTGCTCGGCAAGGCAGCCGTGCCGGACGACAGTCCCTATACCACCGGCGGCATAGGGTTGCTGGGGACCCGACCCTCTCAGGATGCAATGGAAGATTGCGACACCCTACTTATTGTCGGTAGTTCATTTCCCTATATCGAGTTCTTGCCTAAGCCGGGTCAGGCGAAAGGGGTGCAAATCGAGCTCGACGCAAAGCGAATTGGCTTGCGCTTCCCTGTGGACGTAGGACTAGTCGGCGACAGCCGTAATACGCTGCGGGAACTCATTCCGATGCTCCGCCATAAAGAGGACCGTAGCTTCCTGAGCGCTGCACAGGCAGGTATGAAGGACTGGTGGGAAGTGATGGAAAAACGCGCGACTCGGAAGGATAAGCCGATGAAACCCCAGGTAGTCGCGTGGGAATTAGGTAAGCAGCTACGCAATGATGCCATTGTCAGTTGCGATAGTGGCACGATCGCGACGTGGTGGGCGAGGCAAATTCCGGCGAAAAAGGGCCAAATGCATACCTTATCCGGGACGCTGGCGACCATGGCTCCGGGCCTGCCATACGCCATTGCCGCGCAGGTAGCGTATCCCAAGCGTCAGTGTGTGGCCTTCGTGGGCGATGGCGGATTTTCCATGCTCATGGCAGACTTCGTGACCGCAGTGAAATACAAACTTCCAATCAAGGTTGTAATCATCAAGAACAACACGCTAGGGCAGATCAAGTGGGAGCAGATGGTTTTTCTGGGAAATCCTGAGTTCGGAGTTGACCTTACGCCCATTAACTTTGCCGAATTTGCGCACTCGTGTGGCGGCGTGGGATTCACTATCGAAGATCCCGCTGACTGTGGTCGCGTGATGGAAGAATTTCTTAACGCTCCTGGGCCGGCAGTGCTGCAAGCAGTCGTCGACCCACTCGAGCCACCACTCCCGCCCAAAGTCCGAGCGGAGCAGGCATTGCACTTCGCCCAATCGCTCGCTCGCGGCGAGCCAAATCGCAACAAGATCGCACTGACCGCTCTTTCCGACAAAGTTCGCGAATTGATTTGAGTAATCCTGGAGATTCGAATGAGCAAGCAACAACGCGAAGTCGTAGTGATCACCGGTGCCTCGGCAGGCGTAGGAAGGGCAACGGTTCGTGAGTTTGCCCGTCACGGAGCATCCATCGCACTTATTGCGCGCGGTCCTGACGGGCTCGACGGTGCCCGTGCGGAAGTCGAGGCCGCAGGCTGCAAAGCTTTAGTCCTTCCGATCGATGTCGCAGACGCTGAAGCTCTCGAAAAAGCAGCTGAGCAAATCGAAGCACAATTGGGCCCGATCGACATTTGGGTGAACAACGCGATGGCGTCAGTGTTTTCGCCCATCAAGCAGATGACGCCCGCAGACTTCAAACGTGTCACGGAAGTCACGTACCTGGGATATGTTTACGGTAGTTTAGCTGCGCTGAGACGCATGCTCCCGCGGGACCGCGGTACGATTGTCCATGTCGGATCGGCGCTCGCCTATCGCAGTATCCCCCTGCAGGCGGCATATTGCGCCGCAAAACATGCAGTCCTTGGTTTCTTTGCTGCGTTGCGAACGGAGTTAATTCACGACCATAGCAACGTACACACAACCATGGTGCAAATGCCGGCCCTGAACACTCCGCAGTTCGGATGGGTGAAGAGCCGGCTCCCGAGAAAAGCGCAGCCCGTTCCACCCATCTTCCAGCCTGAAGTTGCGGCCAAGGCGATCTACTACGCAGCTCACCATCCGCAACGGAGGGAGTATTACCCCGGATGGTCTACCGTGAAGGCGATCTTTGGGAATAAGCTCGCCCCCTCTTTTGCGGATCGCTATCTGGCACGCATGGGCTACGATGCGCAGCAGTATGACGGTGCTGAAGATCCTAACCGGCCGAACAATCTTTACGAACCAGTGGCAGGAGATCACGGGGCTCATGGTAAGTTCGACGCTCGCTCCCATGATCACAGCCTTGAGCTTTGGGCGGAGACGCATACCAGGCTACTGGCGATCGCTGGAGGGATCGGGTTCGCGGGCGCTGCACTCGGGGCATTCCTATATGGACGAAAGAACACGAGAAAACAATTTCGCCGCTGGTCAAGGGCGGCATAGCCAATCATTATTCCCCGGTCTCTCCAACCTTCATGCCCTTAAGCGTGCCGAGATGGTTCGAAACGTCTTGTGACGGTTCAGATGCTCCATTCGCACTTGCGTAATAATCGAGTACATTTTTCTTCAGGTCGGCAGGAATGCCTCGTTCAGGCTTTGCGGTCAGGCGCTCCAATAATTGTGCATAAGCCTCATCTGCCAGCTCGTATTCTCCAAGTCGCTCTCGGTATCCCGTGTCCAAGTCCAAATTTACAAGCTGGAAAGGCTTTGTAGAATCCGCAGCCTCCTGCAAGGTCTGATGGAATGAGTCCACGGCGCGATTCACGCTTTTCAAGTACAACTCCTGCGTCTGAGCGTTTGGGATCTTAATTGCCAGATCGGCTGCGGCCCCAATCTTCGGAACGATGAAAACTAATACTGCTAGCAGGTGAGCCTTGAAACCGGGACCTTTGTACGTATGCCTCCATCGCCGATCGTAGTTTGTACGCTTCACTCGATCCGAAAAGATCCTATACGCCTCATCATCGGGATTGGGAGGAAATTGATGCCCGTGTAGTACGACCTCAGCCTGCGCAAAAATTGGAATGAAGCTGCGCACAGCACTGCGGTAGCTTTTTAAAGCTGGGACTGGTTCTCCGAGGACCTCGTGCAGTCTGAGCCCGTAGGTGGCCGCGAATGCGCGTTCCAGAAAACTCCTTGGGACTCGAAATCCGATGTGCCGTAGATACGCCGGTGGTGCAAACTCCGTATTCTTCATCTCCTCCACATCGAATGCAAATTCTGTGCGGATGTGTCCATGTGGACTTTCGCCATAGGTCACCTTGCGTCCATATTTTTTCTCCAGCTTAGGAAATTCAATCGCGGTAGACGGATTAATTGCTTCTGAGTGACCGATGGAATCGCCCACGTAATGTGACAGAGCACCCATTGCAAATGCATATTCGTTGATTGTGCTGGCATTTCGAAGCATCCAGGCAACGAAGTCCCCCGCTCTGACATAGTGTGTCAGATTGCTGAAGAAGCGTTTTCCAAATGGGTAGTAGCCCATATCTTGCATGGCAGATCCGCCGTACGCAAAGGAATGGGCCATGATCAGTTCACTCTCCGTTGCGTCCGGAAATCGCGCCAAGAGAGCCGGCCGGATGGAATCATTCCATGCCAGGTCAATCAATTCTTCATGGGTAAGAACTGAATAAGCTGTGCTGTTTCCGCTGAGAAGAGCCAGTGTGATTACAATAACAATTCCGCGAAGGGCTGGGATTCGTTGGATCATTCGGTGATTATGAGCTACTTCGGCTCTGTTCCCTCTCCTCCTCCAATGACAATGGCCGTAGTTGATCGGCGCCGATCGAGCACAGGAGAATGAACACTGCCAGGTACAGAGTATCAACCTTCCATCGCGAATCCATCCAGGTACCAGCCATGGATCCGAGCATGTAACTTATCCAGATCCCGCTCAGAAAAATCGAATTACGGAATGATCGATGATCTCTGGAACTTCGCAATAGATGCAGTACATTTTGATGCTCCTGCCTCGAATCGTGAATCCAGAAGATCCAACGCGCAGCCTCTTCTGCAAGCTTGTTCAGCATGCCGGTGACGAAGGTCGTATGAACCGTCAGCGGGCCGATTCGAGTCAGCGTGGCAGTTTGAAGTCCCATCGCAGAGGCAAGCAGTGCCAGCAGAAGGCACGAAGTGCCTAAAGGAATATTTTGGGGAGCGAAGTGTTTAAGTACTGCGGTGCTGTCCCAAATAAATGCGAGGACCAGAGCTGCTTCCGCAGCCATGGTGACCGAAGCAGCGGTGCGCATGCGGGCTCTCGCTCCCCATTCGATCATCGTTCTTCCAACGATAGAACCTCCCACAAAACTTGCGATCACAGCGGCAGCTTTGCCTGCCTGCGGCCACACGTGCGTCACAAGATCGTTGCCAAGATGAACAGTGGCACCTGTCATATGAGCTACAAAAGAGTGATACACCGCTATGTATCCAACGATGTCTACTAGCCCCGCCGTGAATGTTAACAATATTGCAACGCCCGCTTTTAGCCTCGCATTGCGCTCGTCAGAGGGAATCTGCATCTGAAAACCGAGATTTCGATGCCCTCGTCTCCTGGATAGTTGCGGTCGGTAAGAGTGCAAGGGAGGCGGTCGCCTAAAGGTGAACACCCGATGCAGGTCTTACAACCACTCACGAAAGGCAGCAACCTTTCCTCCACCTTTGTGATCGAAACCTTGCCGTTCGGTCGTTTCTGGCGGACCGCCCCATATGACTTTGGCCCCTGAGAGCTCCTCGCGTCTGCCCTCTGTCCCCGCCAATCGCCGGTTGAAAGTCTGTCTCGTTACTTCCTTTCCTCCCAGTCGAGGCGACCTGAACGAATACGGATTTCACTTGGCCTCCGCTCTCCGCAATAATCGCGACGTGGAACTGCTGGTCTTGGCAGACGAAACGGAAGAAGGGAGCGAACTGAAGGACTTTCAAGTAAAGCGCTGCTGGCGATTTGATTCCGCAGTGACAACGGCAAGGCTCTGGAAGGCCATCAGAGATGCAAGTCCCGATGTAGTTTGGTTCAACATGGGCTTCTCAACATTCGCTCGGCAGCCTTTGGCCGCATTTTTGTCTATCGCAGGACCTGCCGTCTCGCGTGCCTCGGGGTTCTACACGCATGTAACGCTTCACACACTATTTGAACGGATTAACTTGCAGGATGCCGGGGTGCGCATGCCGCACCTGTATCGCACTGCCGGGCGAATCGCCACAAAGCTGCTTCTTGGCGCCAATGATGTCACTGTTCTGCTGCCTTCCTTCCGCTCTGAGCTTCTTGAGAAATACAAGGTGAAGAGCGATCGTGTTCACTTCCGACCCCACGGGATATTCTCCACCCGGTCCTCGTCAGCCTCGACCGAGGGAATGGAAGCTGGACAAGTGGTTTTGGCCTTCGGCTACTGGGGCACATATAAGCGCCTGGAGCTACTACTTGCGTCGTGGCACGACATCAACAGTGAGATTCCTGGTGCGAAGTTGCTGATCGCCGGCATCGATCATCCTAGTACCCCCGGGTACCTCGATGCTCTGAAAACAAAGTACAGTGGCAATTCGTGTATCCAATTCCTGGGCTACGTTCCAGAACCTGAATTGCCGAACCTTTTCCGCAGGGCCAATTTGTTGGTTCTGCCGTACTCATCGGCTGCGGGAACCAGTGGCGTGGTTCATCAAGCGTGCGAGTACGGATTGCCGATGGTAGCGGCCGGCATAACGGAAATTAAAGAATTGGCGCAGGAATATGGAGTCGCGGCCGAATTTTACGAACCAGGAGACGCTTCTGCTCTGCAAAAACATATCCTGCGAATCCTGAAATCGCGGAAGTTGCGCCGAGACATGGCGCTTCAAAATCTCAAAGTCGGGAGCAACATGCAGATGTCACAAGTAGTTGGAGGCTACATAAACCTCTTCAAGACTCGAACCCGAAGGCTTCATCACACGAGAAAGCACTCCAATGATCCCACTCATCAGCTGCCGCGAACGGTTGGGGACTGGCTTTTGGGGTCGGGTATCGAGGAAAAGGATGGCGGAGTCGCAAGATACTATCTCTCCGGTGAGCGCAGGAATAAGCCGGTCTCAACAGAGATTACTGGATATGCTGCTAGCGCACTCACGATCCTGTATCAAAGAACAGGCGAATCTGCTTACCTGGAGGCCGCCCTAAGGCAAGCGCGATTTCTCGCAGAGACCGCATGGGATAAGACCTCGTCCGCCATGCCGTTCGAGTGCGAAGGTAATCCGCGCTACTCATACTTTTTTGATGATGGCATCATCGTTCGTGGACTTCTTGCCGTGTGGCG
>JASLEQ010000254.1 GCA_030151135.1 Candidatus Sulfotelmatobacter sp.
GCAGACCTTCTGGAAGATCGATGCGGATGGCGGCAGGCGCGCTCAACGTCCCGCCAAAGGAGTGATTGCTACCCGACTCATCGGAAAATTCCATCACCACCGTTCCAATCGAACTATCAAGATACGTGGTGTATTGGTCGCCGTGCAGAATGTTCTTGTAAGGTTCGAAAGCGCCGCCGGACGTAGCCGTGGCTACAATCGTGACCCCCAACGTCTGCTGATGCGCTCGTGTCGACGATTTGCCTGGAGAATCGGGACCTGCGTTGCTGCCGTCAGATCCGAAGCTCGGCAACGTCACAACTCCGCTCCCGCCGCTGATGTCGACTCCGCGAATTGCCGGCGTGCCCGACGTGACGCTCCCCGCACCGCCCGGTCCGCTCGTGCCAGAAATGCCATTCTTGGCGGGCAACTCCGAACCATGCCCGACTCCGCTCTTTGCCGCTCCAAAGCCGGAGCCGCTGATGGCACTGCCTCCTCCCGGGCCATGCCCAATGCCTGAACCTCCGCCGCTGCCACCAACTCCAGGTTTATCATTTCCCGCGGGAGACATGGCGAGAGAGCCCGTCGTAAGACTGGGTGGCAGACCAACCTTGGCGCCCGGCTGATTTGAAACGATGGCGCCCGCATCCTTGCCGCTTCCTGCTGCGTTCGGCGAAGCGATATTCGATCCGACATCCAGCGGCGCTCCGAGTCCCATTCCTTTGCGAGCGATGCCCGATCCCGACGGATTTGCGCCTCCATTTACCGCTGGGGGTGGAGGAACGACGTTCGACGCCAGTTGCGTGCCGGTAGTGGAGCTGCCACCAAGGTTGCCAGTTCCACCGCCCCGCCCTGGCAACGACGGCGGCGGAGGGACCACGCTCGGATTTCCAAGATATGGAGCCGCACCTGCGCCTTGCCGCGTCGCCGTTCCGCTGCTCACTCCAACCGACGGTGGAGGAGCTACGACGTTCGATCCAAGGGCCGCACCAGTCCCGCGCCGGTTTCCCGCCGAGCTGCCACCGGTTGCGCTGGAGTTTACGGCTGGGGCAGGCGGTACAACGTTGGCAGCCAGCGATGGCGCCGACCCGCTTTCCGAGCTTCGTGAGCTTACAGAAGGCGGAGGCGGTACGACTTCCTGGGTACCGAAAATTTTTCCAATCAGAGTGCTGACGAGCGAACCGGTGCCCGTTTGTTGCGGCGGCGGAGGGACGATCGCGTGCGTGGGATCAGCAGGATTTCCTCCGGAAAGCCGTCTCATATCAGAATTGATATTCGCAGAAGGAGGCGGGGCCACGACGGCGGGTGCAGGCAAACTGAGCTTTGAATTCCGGACTCCTGCGCGCTCCGGTGCGGAAACCGGTGGTGGTACGACCGCGGCATCCATCACCTGAACAGGAGTCGAGGAAATCGAACGCGATACCGGCGCTGGTGCAGGAGGGATCACGTTCGTACTGAGCGGCTGACCAGACCGGAACGGGTCGCGGGGGACAGTCGGAGACGGCGCAACGATGTTCGCCGTCAGGGATGGCGCGCTCGACGCACGATCACGGATCACATTCGGCGCAGGCGGCACGATGGTCGGTGCTAATGCCGGTGCGACCAGCGTTCGATCACTGGCAACACTCGGGGCAGGAGGAATCAGCGTTGCGTTCAGGCTGGGAGCAGTCAAAGGACGGTCGCGCGTGATGTTAGGTGCAGGCGCGATGACCGAATCCATTTGGATCCCGTTGCGCGTGTAGTCGCGCACCACGTTTGGGCTAGGAGCTACAACGGTCGCCGACAGCCTGGGCGCCGAGCGTTCAGAACGAAGACCTTGCGACGGAGGAGGCCCTGGATCGGGTTGGATCGCCAACAGGTTGGCAACATCATCGCGCGAGGCAGGCAATTTTAGGTTCGGGGCATCCACAACCTTCGAAACCAAAGACCCTCCCCGGGCGATCTTGATAGTCTGCGTGCGGTGAGAGGCTTCCTGGCCACCCGATAACCCCCCGGCTCCAGCCTGGGATCCACCCAGGTCTTGTATGCGCGGCAATTCGTCGCCGCTGAAATAAATCACATCATGGCTGCCGATCGCGGGCACGGCATAAGGACGCAATTGGGCAACCTTGGCCTCGAGAAAAATGATGGCGAGAATCACGCAAGCCTCGACCACATACGAGGGAATTATGATTCGCAGAGGAATCAAGCCAAATGGAGCTTCTCCGGCGAGTCTGGCTTCGGATCGCGAGAAGGCCGGCCGTATCGACTCGATGAACTCACGCCATCGCGAAGACCACGGCACGAGCAACGCGGGCGCGTCTTGACGTTCAACGGCCTCTTCGAGTTGAAGAGTTTCGAGCATTAGGGAAGCTGGTGGCTGTCCTTGGAGAGGGTTATCTCAATTGTATCGCCAATCCCGGTTTTTGTTTGCGCGACTGTTTGGCACGGTAGTTCCAACACTGAAGCCGCTACCCGCCGGATCGGCGTGAATCGCCAAGGCCTTACATTCTCTTGAATATCAATCACTTTCATAGAGCGATCGAGGTAAATAACGTCAATCGATACGCTCATTCCTAAGGTGTGGATGCCGTGACAGGGCACAATCCACAGCCCGAAGCCATGACGGAAGTCATTGTCACCGAGTCCCAGCAATCCGCGCAGACGCGTCCAGTGGGTGTCGGCGAGCGCGAGTTGGGTCGCCAGAGGAATTTGCCGAGTGAGATTGAACGCTTTCTGTTGAGGGGAGAAAAAGGGCATAGACACCCACGAGGCCGGTTTGTCGAAAGATTACTTCGCGCGTTTAGTGGCCGGAAGAAACGGGGCCAAGCTGCCGAATCAATTCGATCACTGCCGGACCGATAGTAACGAAAATAATTGATGGCAGAACGAAGACGACCAGCGGGGGCACCATCTTGATCGTAGTTTTGGCGGCTTGCTCTTCAGCGCGCTGCCGTCGTTCCGTGCGGAGCGAGTCGGAATGTACCCGCAGCGCCTGGGCAACGCTGGTTCCAAAGCGGTCGGTCTGAATCAGCGTACCTACGAGGGAGCGGATATCATCGACGCCGGTGCGGTCCACCAAATTTCTCAAGGCCTCAGCGCGCGGTTTACCGGCACGCATCTCAAGATTCACGAGGTGGAATTCGTCGCTTAAATCCGGATGCGCATGATGGAGATCTTGTCCCACCCGCATCAGGGCTTGATCAAGGGCCAGACCAGCTTCAACGCAAATCACGGTGAGATCCAGGGCATCCGGCAATCCCAACCGAATCCGGTTCTGCCGATTGCGAATCATGCGCTTAAGGATGAATCGCGGGAGAAGGAAACCCAGGGCTCCCACGCCGATGAGGAGCGGTAAATTATTAAAGCCCGAGAAGACCGCCACCGCGCCCAAGCCAACCAGACCCATCAAAATGCGAGCCCCGAAATAGTAGTTCACGTCCACGGCGTCGCGGAAACCAGCTTGAATCAACAGCCCGCGAGTGCGAGACACGTCCGCCGGTGAAAGCGGGATCGCTTTACTGATGGGATCGAGCGCCTGCTCGACGCGTTCCCGGAAGGCAGGCCTGTTCTCGGCAGCTTGCGGCTGCTGCGTTCCCAAGGCGCGAAGGCGTGCACCGAGAACTGAACTCGGTGTCACCAGCGCCGCGCCGAAAGCAAATACGGCCGCAACCACTGTCAAGAAGACAACAATAACGAGAACTATCGACATGGAACCTTTTACACCTGGATCCGGATGATTTTCCGGATCACGAAATATCCAATCGTCTGCAGCGTGATTCCGAGCACTAACAGAGTATGGCCAATCGGGTCTTGAAATAACGGCTGAATGAAACTGGGATTCAATAACATCATGACGGTCACGATGATGGGAGGCATGCCCATCAGCAACCCCATCGTTAGACGGCCTTGCGCTGTATACACCCGGACCTGGCGCTGAATCTTGAAACGTTCGCGGATAACATACGAAAGGTTGTCGAGGATCTCCGCCAGATTGCCGCCCGTTTCACGCTGTAACATCACGGCAGTGACAAAGAATTTCACGTCCACCAGAGGCATCCGTTCGGTCAGGTTCATGAGAGCGTCGCGAACCGGCATGCCAAATTTTTGCTCTTCGTAAAGCTGCCGAAATTCGCCCGCAACCGGCTCGGAGACTTCATTGGTAATCATTTCAAGCGCCGTCGTGAATGCATGCCCGGCGCGGACCGCCCGAGCCAGCGTATCGATGGCTTCCGGAAAAAGTTCTTCGAACTTTTCGAATCGCTTGTTTCTACGAAAGGAGGCGTAGGAATAGGGAATGATGAAACCGATCAGCAAGGCGATCCACGAAAACTCGACTCTCTTGCTCAGACCGTAAACAACGATCGTTGCCACGACTCCGGTAAGCGCTGAGATTCCCAGGAAATTTCCTGCTCGCATCCCCATTCCGGCCTGGGCGAGAAATTTCTGCAGGTCCGTGATGCGCTCTGAGCGGCGCAGGATGGTGTCGATTGCAGGGATATCGCTGAGTTGCTCATCCCGCAGCAGGGCGAGTTCTTCTTCGGCGGCGAGTTCCGGGGCCTTTCGCTCATT
>JASLEQ010000266.1 GCA_030151135.1 Candidatus Sulfotelmatobacter sp.
AGGGCCTCCTCGACTGAGGCTGCGCCGGTGAGCAGATCGTAGGTGGAGATGCGGTTGGGATCTTTGGGCAGGCCGAGGCCGCTCGAGGCGTTCGATTGCGGATCGCAATCGACCAGGAGGGTGTTGACCTCGCATGCGGCAAAGGAAGCGGCTAGATTGATGGCGGTCGTAGTCTTCCCCACGCCGCCTTTCTGATTGGCAACAGCGATAACGCGTCCCATATTTTTTTGGAGAGCTAGAGCGTTTTGAGAATAGTGCGGGATGAATTTTGAAGCAACGACGAAGTGCTGTGGAGGGAAAGAATCTGTGTGCAAAAGTGGTTCGGATGTTCCGGCTGGAACATTGGGGTGGAGGTTGGCTTGTTGGGGTCGGTGTTGTGGATTGGTCTTGTGTTCCGGTTGGAACATTGATCAGTGGGAGATCTTCTAGTTGGGAGGGTGGCAGGCTTTGTCTCTCTTCGCGGCTCGGGTCTCTATGCCGCTTCGGCGGCTGGAATGTTCCGGTTGGAACATTGGGGCGGCGGAGCGGTTGGGTGGTGTTCCGGTTGGAACATCTGGGCATCAACGGGTTGCTTGATGTTCGGTTTGTAATTTTGGCTTTGAGGAATGGACTGCTGTTTTGGGGAGCTTTCGGCAGTCGGCGGACGAATGCGTCCGCCGCTCCATGGTGCGGTTGGGAAAAGGCTGTTGCTGCTCCACTTTGGGCGCTTTGCTAGATAGTTTCGGTTACTCTTGCCTTATCGTCGTGGCATTGCTGAGCTGGATTAGACCACCTGGTTAGGATGCTGGTTCGTTATCAGGTTGGTTCGTTTTGGGCTCGGTTCCATGCTTCCTATGAGGAGCATGCGCGATTCGCAGCAGGGGACGGGGGAGGGGTCGCTCCAGTAGAAATTTGGCAGGCTGGTGCGGATTGCGGCGAACTGCGCGGATGAGACGAGGAGTGCTAACCGGCCTGAGGGGCGGAGGAGGCGCGCTGCGGAAGGGAGGATCTCGGAGAGACGCTCGACGGCACGGAGGGTGAGGACGTCGAACGTGGCGGGCGGCAGGATTTCGGCGCGGGCGGTTTCGATTTTGACATCGTCGAGAGCCAGGGCTCGGCAAACTTCTTTTAGGAAGGTAGCTTTCTTGTGATTGGATTCGATGAGAGTGAGAGAGATGGAAGGTATCAAGAGTTTGATGGGCAGGCCGGGGAAGCCTGCGCCGGAACCGAGGTCGCCAAGGCTGGTGCGCGGGCCGGAGTTTTCAGGGGCGGGAAATAGCGATTTGGCGGTAAAGAGGGATTCTCCGAAGTGGCGGATGACGATTTGTTCGGGATCGCGAATGGCGGTGAGATTGATGCGGGCGTTCCAGTGGAGCAGTAGATCGATATACGTCGATATATGTTGATAGAGCTGCGGACGGGCGGCGGCAGGTTGCGCGGGCGAACCGGCAAGGAACGGCGCGAGCAATTCGGGGATGCGGGCCGGTTGCATGGATGGCTGATTTTAGCTTGCGAAAGTGGCGGAGCGGCAGTCACAAAGTGTGGGCGCGGGTTTGGGCCGGTCTGATTTAACTACCGTCGAAAGCAGGTTCCTTCTGGCTCGCTGCGCTCACGCGCCGGAATGACATCCCGCGAGCGGGGGAGCAAATCGTCTCCTTAGCCGCGTGTCGAAGTGATTTTGATTTTCCGATACTTTCGGCCTCTCGCGAAATGCGCGATGTGGGCGGCCTGCCGCCTAATTGGAGTTGACGAGGCTGCTGTGAGTTCTGTAGCTTCTGATACGACTGAAGGTTTCAATATGGCCAACCTGACTGGAGTGCAAAAGCAGTACATCCTGCATTGGGGGGAGATGGGAACGCGGTGGGGAATCAACCGGACGGTGGCGCAGATTCACGCGCTGCTGTATCTGTCTCCGCGGGCGCTGCCGGCGGAGGAGATTGCGGAGACGCTGAGTGTGGCGCGGTCGAACGTGAGCACGTCGATCCGCGAACTGGAGACTTGGGGGATTGTGCGGGCGGTGCATGTGCTGGGCGACCGGCGGGAGCATTACGAGTCGATGAAAGATGTGTGGGAGATGTTTCGGCTGGTGGTGGAGCAGAGGAAGCGGCGGGAGATCGATCCGACACGGGAGATGTTGCGGAGATGTTTGGCAGAACTGGATCCGAAGGAAGCGGGATCGGATTACACGCGCGAGAGGCTCGAGGCGATGGCAGGGTTCTTTGAGGCCGTGACGGAATTGCATGACCAGATGAAGAGACTGCCCACGGGAACGGTGCGGAAGTTGCTGAGGATGGGAGCGCGGATGAAGAAAAGATAGTACTCAGTACTCGGTACCCTGCGTCTTCGCGATGGTCAGTCGCGATGTTTCGGCGCTGCATGGGAGCTCTACTTCATCGCCAGTCATTTCTTTCGCCCCTTCCGGGGCTTCCGTAGCCTTTCTCTTTCCCACGGCTTACGCCGGTGGGCTGCATTCTTTCGCCACTTCGCGGCTTCCGTAGCTCGTGCGTGAAACAAACCTTATCTACCAGGACAGGACAACAGATTCCCCGCCGCGTAGCTCCTGGGAATGAGAAAACTCTATTTTTTTGTGACGAGTGGTTCGATTGCCTGGAACGAATTTTTTCTGTGCGCAGACGAATTTTGTGGACAAAAGAATTTTTCTGCTGAACAGTTTTTGTTTTGAGTGCACATTTCACGCGGCATTAACTTGCGCGGTACTTGACAAGATGCGCGGTGCAGTTCTGAATAGAGACTCGCGAGAAAAATCCAGCCGATGTTTTTCCACACGACAAAAAGTTTTGTGCTAGGATGCCGGACTGGTCCTGCTTTTGAGCTTCATTAATTTTTTGCAGCGCGACGAAAAGACAGGCGCAATCCGCAGTAAAATTAACAGTCTCAACTAATCGATAACGGCTTTTTCAACAGGCGCTCTTACCCAGCCGCCGGGGCGCCGCGTGGTGAAAATTTCATATATGTCAGCGACAGGCACAACGACCCTCTCCCCGAACCCGTGGGCGCGCATTCTTGATGCGCTGGAAAAAAAGATCAACCGACACTCGTACGACACGTGGCTGAAACCGACACGCTACAGTCATTCGAGTAATGGGACGCTATTCGTGCGCGTGCCGACGGTGGAGTTCCGTCACGCGGGCGACAAGTATGCGGACCTGATTCAGGAAGCGGTGGACGTTCTGGGCCTCGGGTTCAATGAGGTGAAGTTTGTCACGCCGGAGGATGATCCGGCGGCGACTCCGGTGCGGCACGATGGCGGCCTGATGTCTGCCGCTGCGGCGGCGGCCCCCATGACCGCTGCCGGCCCATCGCAGGCGCGGTTCGATTGGGACGGCGCGGCGCAATTGAATCCGCGCTACACGTTTGACGCGTTCGTCATCGGCAGCGGGAACCAGTTTGCCCATGCGGCGTGCCAGGCCGTTGCGGAGCGTCCTTCAAAGGCGTACAACCCGCTCTTCTTATATGGCGGTGTCGGGATGGGAAAGACGCACCTGATGCAGGCGATCGGCCACGAGATCAAGCGGCGGATGCCGCATGCGGCCATTTGTTACGTATCGAGCGAGAAGTTTACCAATGACATGATCAACTCGCTGCGCTACGACAAGATGACGTCTTTTCGCGACAAGTTCCGGGGCGTCGATGTATTGCTCATCGATGACATCCAGTTCCTGGCGGGCAAGGAGCGGACGCAGGAGGAGTTCTTTCACACGTTCAATGCGCTGCATGAGTCGATGAAGCAGATCGTGATCGCGAGCGACCGCTCGCCGAAGGAGCTGGCGGAGATTGAAGACCGCCTACGGAGCCGGTTCGAGTGGGGATTGATTGCAGACATCCAGCCACCAGACCTGGAGACGAAGGTGGCGATCCTGCAGAAGAAGGCGGAGCAGGAAAAGGTAACGCTGCCAACGGATGTAGCACTGTATGTGGCCTCGAACATCCGGTCAAACGTGCGGGAGTTGGAAGGAGCACTGATCCGGCTGGTCGCGCATTCTTCGTTGATTGGAGCAGAGATCACGCTGCCTTATGCCCAGCAGGTGTTGAAGAACTTCATCGATTCGCAGGCGCGAAAGGTGACGATCGAATCGATACAGAAGATGGTCGCGGAGCAATTCGGGCTACGGCTGGTCGAGATCAAAGCAAAAAATAATTCGCGGGCGATCGTATATCCGCGGCAGATTGCGATGTACCTGGCGAAACATATGACTGAGGCGTCGCTGCCGGAGATTGGAAGACAGTTTGGCGGCAAGCATCACACGACCGTGCTGCACTCGGTGGAGAAGATTGAAGAGGTCCGCAAGAACGACAAAGATTTGAACAGGCTGATCAATAAACTGACCGAGCAATTAGGCGGATAAACCGCGGGTGCGCGACGGTTTTCCACTTTGCAATACAGTCTTCCTTCTATCAGGCTGTGAACGGGATGTGGAAGTTGTGAATCGGTGGGAGGAAATTGGAACCAGGGGCGAGATTCAGTAGTGGCTCCGAAGTTGAGGGGACCGATTTCTAACATCAACAGTGAGCCGGGAAGTTAGCAGGAACAGGGGAGTTGGCAAAGTTTTCCACGTTTCCGCAGGGCCTACTGTTACTGCTGGTTTTAATGGTTTTGCATTTGATATAAGAGGTAAGAGAAGTAATGAGATTCCCACGTCTCGCAAAGGCGGCGAGACATGGGGCATCCCAGTTAAATCCCAAGCTGTTGAGTTGCACATCGGGGAGACTGACTTATGCCGGTGGAAGCCGCTGTTGCCGCGGGTACCATGGAGATCACGGTCAGCAAGTTTGAACTGCTGCGCGAACTGACTGCCACCCAGGGCGTGGTCGAGCGCAAGACCACGATACCAATCCTTTCCAATTATCTGTTTGAGGCTGCGGGAGACCGGCTGTCATTGACGGCCACGGATCTCGACCTCAGCTTGCGCACCTCTTGCGCGGCGAAGGTGAAAAAGGAAGGGTCGTGCACGATCCCGGCGCGGAAGCTGCATGACTACGTGAAACTGCTGCCGGATGCGGACATCACGATCAAGCTGCTGGAAAATCACTGGGTCAGCATTCGCTGCGGACGATCGAATACGAAGATGGTGGGCATGGCGAAGTCGAATTTTCCCAGCCTGCCGGCATTTCCGACCTCGGGTGTGATTTCAATTCCGGCACAGGTATTGCGCGGATTGATCGCGCGGACGGGATTTGCGATTTCGAATGAAGAGTCGCGCTACACGCTGAATGGGGCGCTGATGCTGCTGAAACCGGAGTCGATCACGATGGTGGCGACGGATGGACATCGGCTGGCGCATTGCGAGCGGGCTGGAGAGAAGTTTGATGGCGTCTCAGGCGAAATGAAGACGCTGGTGCCGAAGAAAGCGATGGACGAATTGAAGTCGCTGCTCGATTCGACGGACGCGGAGACGATCGAGTTCGCCAAGGACGAGTCGACGCTCTTCTTCCGGATTGGATCGCGGCTGCTGACGTCACGGCAGTTGACAGGACAGTTCCCGAACTTCGAAGCGGTGCTGCCGAAAGATAACAGCAAGATCATCCCGCTGAATGCGGATGAGTTGAATGCGGCGATCCTGCGCGTGGCGCAGTTTGCTGATGAGCGGTCGCGCGCGGTGCGGATGAAGCTGGAGAAGGGCGAAGTGAAGATTTCCGCGTCATCGACAGAGGCGGGCGAGTCGGAGGATTCGCTCGAGGCGCCGTATACGGGAGATCCGCTGACGATTGGATTTAACGCAGCGTATCTGGTGGAGTTTTTGAAGGCTGCCGGCACTGCTGAGGTGCGGCTGGAGTTGAAGGATCCGCAGTCGGCTGGGCAGTTGCGGCCGGCCGAGGGCGATGATTACAAGTATCGGTACATCGTGATGCCGATGAGAATCTGAGGACTGCTGACCAGGCAGGGCTTCCGCAAAATTCGAGGGTGGTTCAGGCGTCCTTAACGGGACGCCGTTCTTTTGGGCATCGGCTTCCCGGCATTGAAACGCCGGGCTATTCTCGGTAGTCCCCTCCGGGACCGGTTTGGCCTTGCATTGCGAGACCCCGAGGATGCTATCAACACAACGACTACGAAACTTCTCGAGCTATCACACGATTGCTTCGCTCGCGGGCCGGACGAAGGCGTCCATCACTACACAGGCAAAAGCGGTTTGTGGCTTGGCCCGGCGGGACTTCCGGGCTTGACCCTGCATCCGTGGTGGCTTACAGTGGCGACACTTCAAGTTTGGAGGCACGTATGCTCGACGGGTTTAAGAAATTTATCCTGCGTGGAAATGTTGTGGATATGGCGGTGGGCGTGGTGATTGGAGCGGCCTTCGGCGGCGTGGTCGGTTCTTTGACGAAGGGGCTGCTTACGCCATTCATTGGAGCGCTGGTGAAGTTGCCCGATTTCTCCAATCTGAAGTATGAGGTTCGGGGCAGTATTTTTCTCATCGGCGATTTTCTCAACGCCGTCATCTCCTTTTTATTAATCGCAGCGGCGGTCTATTTCTTTGTGGTAGTGCCCGTGAACTGGCTGATGGCGCGCATGCACAAGGACGAGCCAACGGCTCCGCCGGCCACGAAGAAGTGTCCGGAGTGCCTGAGCGAGATTCCGATTGCGGCGCGGCGCTGTGCGCATTGCGCGCAGCCGGTGACGGTGATTGCGGCTTGAGCCCTGTGCCTCGCATCTATTCAGACTTCCCACTCAGGCGAAGATCAGGCTTGAGTGGGCCCGCCAGTCTCCTCACGTAGAATTGAGGAGATGAGATTCCTCCGCACGACGGTCGTTCTCGGTTTGCTTGTCGCTCCATCGTACGCAGCTCCGGCTTTTGCTCAGGATGCGGGGCAGAAGGATTCCGGCTCCCCGTCGAGCTCTTCCCGAGACAAGAAATCTCCCAAGCCATCCGCTAAGCCTGCGATTGAGGATGGAAAGGTCTCTGGTAGCGTTTATCGCAATGCCTCTCTTGGGCTGACCTGTCAAATTCCCGCTGGCTGGGTATTGCGGACTGCGGAAATGAATGCTCGGGAAGTTCCCGACGAGCCCTCCGACGAAAACCCCCACGTCTCCCAAAATCAGGGAGACACGGGGCATCCCTCCTCCGAGGCTTCAAGGCAGAGGAACGCAGAGGATTCTGGTCGCGTTCTGTTGGCGGCGTTTTCACGGCCTCCGGAGGCGCAGGGGCAGGATGTGAATTCTTCGATTGTGATTGCGGCGGAACCGTTGACGGTTTATCCGGGGCTGAAAGAAGCGGTGCAGTATGTAGGGCCGCTGGCCGAAATTGCGAAGGCGCAGGGATTCGAGCAGGACGAGGATCCGAACGAGGTGGCGATCGGGGCGAAGACGCTGGTGCAGGTGGATTTTCATAAAGATGTCGGATCGCGCGTGATGCATCAGTCGAGCTTGATCTTTCTGGCGCGCGGATATGCGGTGTCGATTACCGCGATCGCCGGGACCGACGATGAAGTTGGGGACCTGGTGGATGGGATTTCGTTTAGCTCGAAGTAACTTTCTTTTCCGCGGATTCACGCGGATCTCGCGGATGACGGTAATAAAAACAGAGGTCGGTTACGCAGGTCGGGACTTCTTCATTCGCCTGGGGCAGGCTCATCGACGGCGTGGCAGCCCCTTCGTCAGGTCATCTTCGCTCCGGATGACATTTTTCTAGTGCCAACAACGGGGAAAGCTACGTCGTCAGCGCCTGCTCTTTAATTTCGATGGCGATTTTTGGCGGGTGCAGAAGCGTGTTGTGGATGAGGCAGTGGTGGACGGCGCGTTCGATGCCAGCGCGGTGCTGGTCGGTGAGATCGAGCGGAGTTTCAATCTCGATGCGGAAATTGTCGATGCGGGCGACCGGCTCTTTTACTTTGTCGGCCGTGATGCGGACGCGTGTGCCTTTGGTGGCTAATTTGAATTTGCGCAGGTATTGCGCGGCGTAGAAGGCAGCGCAGGAGCCGAGCGAGGCGAGCAGGAGTTCGGGAGGCGTCATGCCCTCGTCGAAGCCTCCGTTCTCAGGGGGCTGATCGCAGGCGATGGTGTGCTGACGCGATTTGATTTCGAATTGGACTGCGCCGAGATGTTCGATCGTGACTTCCATGATGGCCCTCCGGGGCTGAAGCCCCTGTCAATTTCGTGTTCCTGACGCGGCGCTGAAGCGCCGCCCTTCCACGGTCGCGCGCACTTTTCCCCACGCGGGTTCGTCTTTCGTGCTAACGGGCAGTTCCACAGTTCTCCGCAAGCACGGCATCGAGGTTGTCGCGGACCAGGGCGCGGGCGCGGTGCAGCCGCGATTTCATAGCCGCGCGAGAGATGCCGAGTTGCTGCGCGACGGCATCTCCGGGGTGATCTTCAATGTCCCGCAAGGTGTACACAGCGCGATATTCCGGCGGGAGCGATGCGACTGCGTCCTCGAGGAATTGCTTCATTTGCCGGCGGGCCAGCTGCAATTCCGGTGTGGGATCCGGACCGGCGATCTCGCGGCCCTCGTCTTCCAGCGCGGAAAGTTGAAGCAAGGGCAGCAAGGCTTCCCGCTCTTTGAGTTGCCAGCAGACCCGCTTGGCGATTTGCGTGAGCCAGGCGCGGAAGGCGGCAGAGTCCCGGAGTTGGTCGAGGTGACGGGAGGCTTTCAGCAGAGCTTCAATCAGGACGTCTTCCGCGTCCTCGCGATTGCCGCAGGCGCGAATGAGCTGCCGATAAACGACGTCTTTGTGCTGGCGCGTGAGGGCGTCGAAGTTGTGCGGAACGGTGTCGGCCATAAGTCCATGCTGGCAGCCTTGACGCGGAATCTCTGTGTCTGGAATCACCGCCCGATGACGAACAGCGCGAGTCGATAACGCTGCACGCGAGATCCTGCGCTCCGCATGAAGAGCGGCTCCGCTCAGGATGACGCCCTCGAGGTGAGTCTCTGGTGTTGGAGAAATCACAACGCACTCTTCGAGGGTTCAGCAGGGCGAGTGCTGATATCACAATAGCTTCGGCGGTTCCAAGGCATGCGCTGGAGGAATTCGGCCATGGGACAGAGATCGGTGAGGCCAGCGAAAGTGAGTCCGAGGCCGACGAAGGCCGCCAGAAAAAGCCAACGCAGGTTCACGGTCAGAGCAAGCGTGACGGCGGTCAGTACGATAATCCCCGCGCCGAGGCGGACTTGGCGTTCGAGCGACCAGCGCGTCTTCACGGTCTTTACTACCGGGAAGCCTTGTTGCATCCAGGCAGCGGTGCCGCCTTCGAGGATGTTGAGGTCGAGGCTGCACGGGCCGAGAATGTCGGCGGTCATCTGTGCGCGCTTGCCCATCTGGCAGATGAGGATGATCGCGCCGCGGCTGAGGTCGGCGAGACGGGACTCGATCTGGTCCATGGGGATGTTGATCGCGCCGGCAATGTGCCCTGCCGCGAACTCGGACGGGGAGCGCACGTCGACGAGCTGGGCGTCGGGCTTGTTTCTGAGATCTGCGGCCGTGATGATCGGGGTCAAAAGTTCCTCCTATAGGGGAGGAGCGGTGGATGGGGGAAAAGGATTCAGGGCCGAGATCACATTTTTGGCCCGGAACTGGCCGACGTACGCAGATATTAAGATAGAAGCCGAGAGCGGAGGTGCGGTAGGGATCCCTTCGGCATTCGCCTCAGGGCGGGCTCTTCGACTGCGCCCTGAGTCGCTTCGCTCTTTAGGGCTCCGCTAAGGATGACATCTTAATTTTCGATTTGATGGATTGGGGATGAAACTGAAAATTCCGGATAGGAAATTTGGGGCTTATCTTTTCGATTGCGACGGCACCGTCGCCGATTCGATGCCGCTGCATTATGTCGCCTGGAGCAAGGCTTTGGGCGAGTGGTCGTGCCAGTTCGAGGAGCAATATTTCTATTCTCTGGGCGGAATGCCCGTGCGCGACATCATTGCGACCCTGAATCAGAAGCACGGACTGTGCATGCCGGTGGATGACGTCGCGCATCGGAAGGAGAGCTTGTATTACGAATTGCTGCCGCAGCTCAAGGCTGTCCCGGAAGTGCTGGAACATGTGGAAGACGCGCACGGACGGATTCCATGCGCGGTTGTGTCGGGCAGCACGCGGGAGTCAGTGGTGGCGTCGTTGCAAGTGCTGAACCTGAGCGATCGCTTCCAGACGCTGGTGTGCGCGGGTGACTACCAGCGAGGCAAGCCCGATCCGGAGGCGTTTCTGATGGCCGCCGAGAGACTCGGCGTGAAGCCGGGCGACTGCCTGGTGTTTGAAGATACCGACATGGGGATTGAGGCGGCGAACGCGGCGGGGATGGCGTCGGTGAAGGTGGCGCCGCCGTGGGAGCGAGGGGTGGGGAAGGTGTGATGGTGCTTCCATGTCCTCG
>JASLEQ010000297.1 GCA_030151135.1 Candidatus Sulfotelmatobacter sp.
TCTTCCCCTTTTCCCTCTTGAGTTGGTTCTGCTGCCTGGCATTCCTCTTCCTTTGCACATTTTTGAGCCGCGTTACAAGGAAATGATTGGCGAATGCCTGGCCAATAGCGCTCCATTCGGAGTGGTCCGCGCTGTCGAAAATGGAATCGCCGAAATTGGCTGCACCGCAGAGATCATCACGGTCACCAAGGAATATGAGGATGGCCGACTCGATTTGGTCTGCGAGGGGCGCAAGCGCTTCGAAGTAATGGAACTGAATCGGAGCCGTTCATTTTTGCAGGCGGAAGTCTTGATCGTCCCCGATGAACCCCTGGATGCCGTCGAAAGCGAGCGGATTCGCGCCGTACAACTTCATCTGGAGATCCTTTCTTTGGCAGGCGCGGTCCAGGACTTGTCCGGTGCCGACCAAGCTCAGCTTTCGTTCTACCTGGCCGGATCGTTGCCGCTCGATCTCGACTTCAAGCAGAAGTTGCTTTCGATGCGTTCTGAGAGTGACCGCATCCAGTCCGTAGTCGCATATCTGGAAGCGCTGCTTCCCAAGCTGAAACGCGCTTCACGCACTCGCGAAAAGGCAGGTGGGAACGGGCACGTGCACTAGCTTCTCGTCCACTCGGGTGCATTGCGCAACGGTTGACGCTCGCACTGCATCTACAACTCTGTGAGCCTGCCTCCTCTGTCGTGCTCTTCGTGCCAGCAGGGCCCGAACGAGCCGCAAAGGCGGGCGTATAATCGAGTGCATTGCAGTCCCTGGGGGTTCCTTTCATGAGTGTTCCGCGCACGCTCGGCGAACTGCGCCGAAGCACCTTTTCAGAAGAGCGTTTACGCACGCGGCGCGTCAAAGATGAATTACGCGACAACCTGGTCGAGCGTCTGCGCCAAAATGCCGACGGGCCCGTATTCCCCGGCATTGTGGGTTACGACGACACGGTGCTGCCGCAAATCATCAATGCAGTTCTATCGCGCCACAATTTCATCCTGCTTGGACTGCGCGGACAAGCGAAGAGCCGCATCTTGCGTGCCCTGACCACGCTGCTCGATCCTCAGATGCCCTACATCGCAGGCTGCGAGGTTCACGATAATCCCTACGATCCGATTTGCAGGCGTTGCCGCGATGAAATCGCCCGGTCCGGCGATAATACTCCGATCGCATATCTCACGCCGGACGAGCGCTATGTCGAAAAGCTGGCCACACCCGATGTCACGATTGCCGACCTGATCGGTGACATCGATCCCATCAAGGCCGCTCGTGGAGGGCACGAGCTTTCCAGCGAACTGACGGTTCACTACGGCCTGCTCCCGCGCGCCAATCGCGGCCTCTTCGCCATTAACGAACTTCCTGATCTCGCGGGGAAAATCCAGGTTGGATTGTTCAACATCATGCAGGAAGGCGATGTACAGATTAAGGGATATCCGATTCGCCTGCCGCTCGATGTTGCATTGGTCTTCAGCGCCAATCCGGAAGATTACACGGCGCGCGGCAAGATCATCACACCGTTGAAAGACCGCATCGGATCCGAGATTCGCACGCACTATCCGGCCACTGTGGAGGAAGGCATTGCCATCACTGCGCAGGAAGCCTGGACGCGCCGCAACGGCAATACGCTGCACTTGCCGAATTATGTTCAGGAAGTGATAGAACGTGTGGCCTTCGCCGCGCGCGAAGACAAAAAGATCGACAAGCGATCGGGCGTCAGCCAGCGCCTGCCGATTTCCGCGATGGAGAACGTGATCTCGAATGCCGAGCGGCGTGCGATCCGCAACCAGGAAAAGTTGGTGGTGCCGCGCATCAGCGACGTTTACGCCGCGCTCCCCGCAATCACCGGCAAACTCGAACTCGAATACGAAGGCGAGATGAAGGGCGCGGATCATGTTGGCCGCGAATTGATTCGCACGGCAATCGCCAAAACCTACGACGAATATTTCACCGGAGCGAACGTGCAGCAGATCGTGCAATGGTTCGACCTGGGCGGCGAGATCCAGTTGGCAGATTCTATCCCTGCCGCTGAAGCGCTCGAAAATTTGCGCGGGATCCAAGGCCTGATCGAAAAACTCGGCCCATTGCATGTGACGCAGAAGGACAGTCCGGAGCAGCAGGTGTCGGCCGCAGAGTTCATTCTCGAAGGCCTGCACGCGCATAAGCGCATCGGCCGCAACGAGGAGCGCGTCTTCAAAGCCGGTGAAAAGAAGCCGGAACCAGTCCGCGAAAAGTCATTTGACCAGGAAGAGCGGCCTTATCGCCAGAGAAGACAGTTCAACTAAAGCTGCCAGCTCCTGGCCACTACCTGGGCTTTGTTTGGCTAGAAGCTAGTAGCTAGAAGCTAGCAGCTATCATGAAACGAATCCGTTATTCCAAATACGTTCCCGATCCGGCGGGCGAGATGAGCATGGAAGACCTGCTCAGCGCCCTGTCGGACTATCTGCTGCAAAGCGGTTTTCAGGACTCGATGTGGTACGAAATGCCGCAGGGCGAGCAGACGATGGAAGATCTTCGGCAGGCCATCGAGAACGCCCTGCTCGATGGCGAATCGTTCGACGAGAACTTGCGCGAGCAGATCGAACAGATGATGGCCGACGGCCAGCTGGACGAACTGATCGAACAACTCATCGAGCGTATGCAGCAGGAAGACTACATCTCAGTAGAAGAACCGCACGATCCTTCCCGCCAATCCAGCGTCGGCGGACAGGCTGGCGAAGCCCAGCAGGCTCGCTTCGAGATTACCGACAAAAGCCTCGATTTCCTTGGCTTCAAGTCACTGCGCAATCTTCTGGGATCGTTAGGCAAGTCGAGCTTTGGACGCCACGACACGCGCGATCTCGCAACCGGCATCGAAGCCAGCGGATCTTCGAAAACCTACGAATTCGGCGACACGTTGAACCTCGATATCACCGCGACGCTCTCGAGCGCCATTCAGCGTGAAGGGCTCACGTTGCCGCTCAACATCGAATACTCCGATCTGCAGGTCCATCAGTGCGAGTACCAGTCGTCGTGCGCCACGGTGCTCATGCTTGACTGCTCCCATTCGATGATCCTGTACGGCGAAGACCGCTTCACCCCCGCAAAGAAAGTCGCGATGGCGTTGTCGCATCTTATTCGCACGCAATACCCCGGTGACTCCTTGTCGCTGGTACTGTTTCACGATTCCGCCGAAGAGATTCCACTGTCACAGCTTGCGCGCGTCAAAGTCGGCCCCTACTACACCAACACGCGCGAGGGCTTGCGGCTGGCCCAGCGGATCCTGCAACGCCAGCGCAAAGACATGAAACAGATTGTGATGATCACCGATGGCAAGCCTTCGGCGCTCACCCTCGAAGACGGGCGCATCTATAAAAACGCTTTCGGCCTTGATCCGCTGGTGGTCAGCCAGACCCTCGAAGAAGTTTCGAAGTGCAAGCGGGCCGGAGTGCTGATCAACACCTTCATGCTCGCATCCGACTACGGCCTGGTGCAGTTCGTTCAAAAAGTCACCGAGATGTGCCGCGGCAAAGCATATTTCACCACTCCTTATACCCTCGGCCAGTACCTCCTCATGGATTACATGTCGAGGAAGACAAAGACCATCCATTGATCGAAACTTCGTAATAATTGCAAGCGCCAGCAGTTTCACGCAGGAGCACAATCGTTCTCTCCTTCGTGTAACTTTATGTTCTTTGTGGTTTCATAGGAGAGTATGGCGAACTGCATAAAGTGTGGGCGGCAATTGCCTGCCCTCAGTTTTGGCAAGAAGATCTGCTCATGGTGCGTGCAGCATGAAGCCGCGCAGCGCGGCGAAGTGACCGACCAACCCGAGCGCGTCATGCCCGCTCCCTGGGTCCGTCGGCGCAGTGAACCGACCATCAGCTTGACCCAAATCATCTTTGGAGCCAACCTCGCCGTGTTCCTGGCGCTGGTTCTGGCCAATGGCTCGCTCAATTTTTCCGGGCAAGTCGCGGTGCATTTTGGAGCGAACCTTGGTCCTTACACCATCTCCGGCGAATGGTGGCGCCTGGTCACCTACATGTTCCTCCACGGCGGGCTGCTCCACATTTTCTTCAACATGTGGTGCCTGTGGGATCTCGGTTCGTTATGTGAGTCGCTGTACGGTCGCTGGACCTATGCCGCCATCTACTTCATCACCGGAATCGCCGGAGGAATGGCCAGTGTCGCGTGGGAACCACGCGTGCTCAGCGTCGGAGCCTCAGGAGCCATCTTCGGACTCGCTGGCGCGCTCATCGCATCCTTTTACCTCGGCGAGTTCTCTCTGCCGAAAGTTGCGATTGGAGGAACGCTGCGAAGTCTGATTGTCTTCGCCGTCTTCAATCTCTTTCTTGGGGGATTATTTCCGGGCACGGACAATGCCTGCCACATTGGAGGACTGGTCAGCGGGCTGGCGCTCGGCGCGGCCATCGCAAAAATCGCGCCAAGGCCCGAGCATGCATCCCGGCGAGTTGTGATCTTCGTACTCGCAGCTTTTGTGATGGCCGGGTGCGCTGCCGGGGTGGCGCATCATTACGGCCTGCCGCTTCAATACGGCCGATCCCCGTTCGAGCGGTAGCCCGCAGATTCAACTGCGAACTAAATCTCCAACCGCTCGATAGGCCTGGTTGATCGCCTCATCGGTATAGGCGTAGGCGCCCGCGTCGGCGTTTGCGATCGCGATGCGCCCAAAGGTCTTGCGCGCTACTTCGCAGGGCGTTTCTCCACCCTCCAGCCAGAACGAATCGAACAGCGAGTTGTATTCGTAGGCATAGCCGTGCGGCCAGCGATTCACAGTGAGGCCCGCGATGTCCCGCGCGGGATCAAATCCGCCCCCGGCCAGCATCCGCGCCAACTGATCTCGGATGTTGCGCTCCATAGTCTCAAACGTCGTCGTGTAGAGTTCCATGCGTCCCGCGACGTGTTGCTGCCGCGCCGGCAATCCTGGCTGGCATGCCGCTTTCATCATATGCACGACGATGGGGTCTTCCGGTTTACGCGCGCATTCATAGCCGCCAATATTCACCGGTTGATCAAGATTCACGTACGAGTGATACATGCCCGGAGCATAAATCGAATTCGTTCCCGCCTTCTCGAACGCTTTCCAATTGCGCACCAGAACATTGGTGTAGAGCAGCGGGACTTTCTGCGCGGAGGCCAGCGCTTCTTTCTGCTTGTCAGGCAACTCGTCGCAGATGTACGGAACGACCACATGCCAGCAAGCCAGCACAACATTCTTGGCGCGAGTCGTGTAGACACTTCCGCCGCGCGCATAGCTGATCTCAACTTCCTTCGCGCTCGCCGCTTCTCCAACATGCTTCACGCGAACTGCGGTGCTGTTCAGTCGAATCCGTATCGGTGAAGCCGTATCGTCGAGTTTTGCGTAGTTCGCCTTTGCGAGCACGATATCGGCAGCGGTGTCCCCTGAGAGCACTCCGGGAACCAGTTTGCGTACTAGGAGACGCGCAATGGAAGCGTTGCCGTCGGGAAAATGGAAGAAGTATTTCTCGGCTTCTTCATTCGGGATCGCATCCCGATTCATTCCCTTTCCTGGCGTCGGGTCTAGATGCAAACCTTCGAACCCGGGGAGATCAAATCCCCATGCATCCTGCGCCGCGACAGCATCGATCCCAACTCCAAACAATCCATGCGGCAACGCCTGATACAACTTCACCAGGTCCGGATGCACCCCGGCAACGTCGGTCAGGTATTTTGCATAGCTGATGCGGGCCAGCTTGGCTTTCTTCTCGTCGGAACTGAGTCCTGGATAATAGTCCTTGGGCTCGCTGAGAAGCCGCTGCAAATCGCTCTTGGCCTGGTCGGCGATCGGCGCATCGCGCAGGAATCGCTTGAACAACTCCGCCGAGGCTTCCCCTGCATCTTCGCTCTCGCCGCCGCCCCGCGGATGAAAATTGGCGACCAGTTTGTCGGCGCCAAAGGTCTCTTTATTGAAAAAGATCGTAGGCCGCAAGCCACGCGACTGATACAGATCCTTATCGAAATATTTGGAATAGGAAGAAACATCAATCCCGAGTTCCTCGATCATCGCCTTCGCGACGGCGCTATAAGGAGCGGGACTCTCAATCGAAAACGTTCCGCCAAATCCCAGGCGGAAGGCATGACCTGTGCGGAACTCATTGCGCTTGGCATGTCCGCCAAAGTCGTCGTGATTGTCGAGAATCAGAATTCTCGCGTTCGCGCCTGCAGCTTTGCGGTAGTAATGCGCCGCAGCCAGACCACTAATGCCTCCGCCAACTACAACCAGATCGTAGGCTTCACCGGTGTCCTGCGGTTTTCCGGCATTCTCCCAGAATGTCCCGTCGCGCAGGCTGTGCGCCGTCTCAAATGAACCGGGATGGCTGCCGCGCATCCCCGTCAGCGCTGGAGGATAGTAGGACGCGGACTTCTCGGGATCTTTCCCATCGGCAGCCAGCCAATGCCACGGCATCATTGCTGCGCCTGCCGTTACTGCCACGCCATTGATGAAATCACGGCGCGAAATCTTTCGATGCATCCCCAGTTCGCGGTCCCGTCGATCCACAATCTCCTCCGGAAGCCTTCGCTGTCCGGCTTTCGGCCCCCATGATCTGATCCCCTGCGTTGGCGGAAGCCGAAAGCTGGAAGCAGTGTCTTACGCCTGACCTTCCGACTTCTTTACCGCGAGTTCGGCGCCCTGGAACCCAATCTTGCTATGTGTGCCATCGCAGAACGGCTTGTTAACCGAGCCGCCGCAACGGCAAAGAGAAAATGCGGTCTTCCCGCTAAGGTCATAGGGTGTGCCGTTGGCATCGACCAACTCCACTGTGCCCTCAGCCGCTTCCACGCGAAAAGGTCCATTCGGACGAACAGTAATCTTCACTTGAGCCACAGAAATTCCTCCAAACCTTACAGGTTTCTAGTAAGCCTAGAAAAGATACCACTAAGCCAGTTCCGCTGTCTTGTCGGAGAAGTTGCCCTGTGAGGATTACGCGGCCTTCGCGCGTTGGGACTTCAGGCTGCGATATAACTGCAGGAACTGATCGATCATGCGCTTGGTCGTAAATCGCTCGCGGGCGCGAGAGTAAGCGAGTTCAGAATAGGCACGGCGCATCGCGCGATCTTCATTCAATCGACGAATGTTTTCGGCAAGGCTCGCGGAATCGTTTTTGCGGAAATAGAAAGCGGCGTCACCCCACACTTCGCGATAGCTGGGAATATCGTTTGCCACAATTGCGCAACGTGAAAATGCGGCTTCCAGGACGCCCATGCCCAGCGGTTCGTAGCGTGAGGTCGCAGCATAAATGGAGGCGCGGCTATAAAGAGCCCGCAACTGCGCATCCGTCTGCGGTCCCCGAATCGCAACCGACGTTTCTTCAGTCGCAACCTTGACATCCGCCCGAATGGGAACGCGTGGCATCGGCACCGTCTGTTCAGCTCCCACGATGCACACCGGCAGGGGATGCGGTTGCTGGGTCAGCAGGAATACCTGCTTGCCCGCATCCACCAGACGCCCGACGGCCAGCACGCAATCGTCTTTGCTGACATACGGATTGAAAAAGATGGGATTACGCCCGGGATAAATCACTTCCGCGCGACGAGGCTGCATGTACGCATCGCAGATCTGTTCCAGCATCCAGTTCGATGGCGCCACCAGCGCGTCCGCACAGGCAATCCCGTTCAACACCGTGCGGCGGTACCACGGCAGCGATCGCGGCGACTGTGGCGGACGATCATGCACCGACTGTCCCCACGTGATCAAATCGCCCTGCGCCATAATCACGCGCGGCACGTCCACCGGAAGATTGCCATAGCAGAACTGGTTGAGGTGGAGAACATCCGGCCGCAGTTCTTTCACTAACCGCATCAAGAAGTCCGAGGACTCGGGCAGGTCCTCTTCCGCCTCCTGCATCCACTCCAGGCGGAATGCCGTTGGCCGGTAATCCAGGCCGTGAAGATGGTCCATCCACGAGGTCTGGTCTGGCATCGGTATTTCTCCGAAGCTGACCAGCGTGACTCGCACACCCCGGGTCACGAGCCCGGTGACCAGTTCGCGGGCATATACCCATGAGCTCGTCAGTGAGTCCGCTGTGACCAGAACGTGCACAGAACCTCCGGACGAAATGCCGCGATCCACGCAGACTTCGCCGCTGTCTATTGTAATGAGATGAGTCGTGGGGGAAAAGCGATTTCCGGTGCGGCAACCGATTTCAGCCGTCCGAGGGCATTCAAAGCGTGACCCGCCTCTCGCTGCCATTTCGAAAGGTGGGTCACTATCTGGAGTGCATCAGAATTGGAATTTCAGCGCCAGCTGCATCAAACGGGGATCCTGCGCCGCCAGGATTTGATTGAACGTCGGCGAACTGATGTCGCTGTCGGGTAACCGGAAGTTCGTGTGATTTAGGAAGTTGAAGAACTCCACACGGAATTGGAATTCCTTGCCTTCGGCTACCGGGATGTTCTTGAACGCCGAGAAATCCCAGTCTGCGTAGCCGGGCCCCTGTGCGATGTTACGCCCCGCCGTACCGAATTGCTGTACCGGAGAATTCGGATCGGGCGTGATCCGCTGGAAAGCCGCGGCGTTCAACCAGGCTGCTGCTGTCTTGGGCCCGGAATTTGGATTCTGACCCGGCACCATGTTCGGTCGGTTGGCCGAAAAGCCAGTGATTTCCGGAGCGCTGCCCTGCTCGGACACATCGACGGAGTCAAACACGGTGAACGGGGTTCCGGTCATCACAGACGCAATCCCGTTCAGCTGCCATCGGCCCAGGATTTGTTGATACCAGCCGTGAGGATGCTGGTAAGCCGGAATCGCCCACTGGTAGCTCAGCACCAGCCGCTGACGCGAATCGAAGAGCGAGCGCCCGCGCTCAGCCGCAAGATTAAATGGATCCTGCGCCAGATCGTTCTC
>JASLEQ010000457.1 GCA_030151135.1 Candidatus Sulfotelmatobacter sp.
TTGCGTTTTGGGATATGCACCACGCCTTGGATTCGGTTGCGGGTAGTTTGCGGCTTGGTTGAGATGATGGCTAGCTTCTCGCCGACCAAGGCATTCAACAACGTAGACTTGCCGGCATTAGGGCGGCCGAGGATGCAAACGAATCCGGAGCGGAATGTCATTGAATTGGTTACGAGTGACGCGCGGAGTCTGAGGTCCCGGTTTTTCCTGAAGCCGGCAGCCGGTTGCCAGAAGCCGTTTCAATAAGTTTCAGCTGCTGGGGTTGAACAGCGGACACCCGCACGCGCTCAATCTTGCGATCGGTCGACTCCAACACCTCGAAGCGAAGGCCGTCATCTTCGACGGTTTCACCTTTGCGCGGGATGCGTCCGGCAAGCTCGCTCACCAACCCGGCGATAGTAGCAGATTCCTTGCCCTCGGGCTTTGTGCCAAAGAGCTCGTCGAGGCGATCGACATCCATACCGCCGGAGACGAGGAAACCGCGGTCGCCGTCGCGTACGATTTCCGGTTTATCGCGCTCGTCACGGATCTCACCCACGATCTCTTCAACCAGATCCTCAATGGTGACCAGCCCTGCCACGCCGCCGTATTCGTCTACAACAATCGCCATACGGATATTCTGCTTCTGCATTTCGCGAAGCAAATCGCTGCCTAATTTGCTTTCTGGCACGAAGCAGACGTCGCGACGCATAATCGAATCGAGCGTACGTACATGCGCCTCCGTATCAGGCACCTGCAATACGTCAGCGGTGTAGACAATTCCCTTGATGTTGTGGATACTGCCCTCGAAAACGGGCACGCGCGAGTAATGCTTGGCGCGAAGCATCTCAATGAACTTCTCGACCGTGGTGCTGGCCGGCAGCGCGAACATGGCGGGGCGCGGTTTCATGGCGTCTCGAACAGTCTTCCCGCTGAACTCCACGACCGATTGGATTAAATCGCGGTCGCCTTCCTGAATGATGCCTTCCTCCTGCCCGGCTTCGATGAGGGCGTCGACAGCCTCCGATGCGGTCTCGGGCTGTTCAGCGGTATTTTCTCGAGTCAAAGTGACAACCGATTGAAGAAATCCGACGACCAGCGTCACCGGCATCGCGAGATAAATCAGTCCGCGAAGCAATAGAACCCATTGACCCAGCCACTCCCCCTTGGTCCTGGAGAAAAACACGAACGGTAGGAATCGATTGAAGAGGGTGATGACCAGTAGCAAGCTCACAATAGCCTGCAGAATGTCATACGAGTTCCAATCGGCATCATGGAAAAGCAGAAAGCCGATGAGCAGCGCGATCGCCGCCATCGTTAATTGGCTTAAAACAGCCATGGACAGAGCTGCGCGACTGCGGCTTACTTTCAGCAGAGGTTCGATCTTCTGCTCGAATACGTCGATATTGTGCTGAAAATCACGGGAAAGGAAACGGCCCGCCTCCTGACAGACGCGGTCGACATAAGAGACAAGCGTGAGAACGCCCATCAGCAACATCAAAGCGAAGATGACAGCGAAGTTCATGCCGTCCTCTTACGCCTGGGTGAGCGTACTTTCACGGCTGGAAGTTCGAATCCCTTCCGTGGATGACCGTGGATGCGTTCGGTCAGCGATTCCGGTAACTTCAGAACGCGGCGGAGATTGGCTTCCTTGCGCGCCATCTGTCCATTATCCCGCTCGTGGTCAAAGCCCGCCAAGTGGAGGATTCCGTGGAGAACAAGAACCTTCACCTCTTTGTCAGGCGAGTGGCCCAACCGGCGGGCATTATCGAGAGCGATTTCGGCCGAGATAGCAATCTCGCCCGCCAAGGGAGTTCTGTCGGCCGCTGGGAATGAGAGGACGTCAGTAGGCTTGTTTTTGCCGCGGAATCGGGCGTTGAGCGATCGCATTTCGCTGCTGGTGGTCAGCAGCACGTCAACCATGCCCTTCAAACGTGCCGCTTTGCGCGCCCGCAATACAAAATGCTGGAGAGAAACTACACTGACGCCGGCGATCTTCTTTTTCAAAGTCACCAACCTGAAATCCTCTTTAGCGGGCGGCATTGCCAGGAAATTATGGTGAAGCCGATTAGAGCCCTCGCGCAATACCGCGTATGACTACGCCTGCGACTCAGCCGATGAGGCCGGCGCTTCGGTGCCAGCGGAGTGCTTTTCGGCTGTGGACGCCGTCTCGCTCTTAGGTTCGGCAAGCAGCAGCATCTGCTGCTCCGCCACTCTCGCTTTATGCTCGTCATAAGCTCGGACGATGCGCTGGACGAGGTGATGCCGAACTACGTCGCCTTCATCGAAGTGGACGAAAGCTATGCCTTCCACCTGCTTCAGGACGTCAACCGCCTCCAGCAGTCCACTGCGACGGGCATTGGGCAGATCGATTTGAGTGACGTCTCCAGTAATCACCGCTTTGGAGTTAAAGCCCAGTCGCGTGACAAACATCTTCATCTGCTCAGAGGTCGTGTTCTGCGCTTCGTCGAGTATGACGAACGAGTCATTCAGGGTGCGACCGCGCATGAAGGCGATAGGGGCTATTTCGATGACGTTCTTTTCGAGATAGCGATCCACCTTCTCCGGATCAAGCATGTCGTACAGAGCGTCATACAGGGGGCGAAGATAGGGATCAATTTTGTCCTGCAGGGTGCCCGGCAGAAATCCCAGGCGTTCTCCCGCCTCGACCGCGGGTCGGGCTAGGATTATACGGTTCACGCGCTTGGCCAGCAGAGCTGAAATAGCCATAGCCACGGCCAGGTAGGTCTTGCCCGTTCCTGCCGGGCCGATGCCGAACACCATATCGTGCTTTTCGATAGCCTCGAGGTAACGGCGCTGGTTGCTGCTTTTCGGTTGTACAGTGCGACGTCCGAACGAACGCTGCTTGCCGGCGTCTGCGAGTCCCCGCAGGGTGGAGTTCGGGTCGGTGGTCAACACTCGCAGCATGCTGTTGAGGTCGCCATTGTTGAATGTATAGCCGGAGCGCTGCAGGCTCTCGTAATCGGTGAATACCTGCTCCGCGCGGGCCACGTCGCGGGCGTCGCCTTCAAGTTCAATGGAATTGGAGCGCAGGTTTATGGTGACGTTCAATCCGTCTTCGAGCAGGCGCACATTCTGATCGCGCGTGCCGAACAGCGTCTCGATGTTGGGGCTTACCCCGATGCTTTTTTTCATTCGTTGTGTATAAAGGGGCGTGTCTCCGCAGGCTGGGACGCGGGATTCGATGGAACTTCGTAATCCGGCGAATGCGAAGCACACCAGGAACTGTTCACAGACAAAGCAGGGTTTTGCTTGGAGACGGGAGTAATCGAACTGCGCATGCCCAGCGGGCAAGTCACTACCATTGTCTTAAGCGTACCCCGGATACAGAAGAGGAGTCAATGGCAGCAAATGCTAGGCTTTTGCGGAGTTGGCATCTCTCAGCGACGCTGGAACGGCGCGAGTGCCTGCCCATTCGCGGAGAGCGGAAATGTCTTCGGCCCGGGTTGTCGAGAGCGGTACGGTCTGGGCAATGGCGTTCAGTAAAAGCTCAGTCGAGAGAGGTTTCTTTTCCGAATAAGCGGCGTACATGGCGCCTTGGACGGCCGCGTCGATTTCGGCGCCGGAATATCCCTTCGCGGCTGCAGCGATCTTATCAAGGTCGAATTCGGCAGGATTACGCTTGCGCCGTGCAAGCTGGATTGAAAAGATCTGCTTGCGTTCGGGCTGGTTTGGGAGGTCGACGAAGAACAGTTCGTCGAAGCGTCCCTTGCGGATCAGTTCTGGGGGAAGCACAGTGACGTTATTGCAGGTTGCGGCGACGAAGACGGGAGAATTGCGATCCTGCATCCAGGAAAGGAACGAGGCAAGCAGGCGCGAGGAGACACCGGCGTCGGCTGAGGCGGAATCCGGTCCACTGCCAGCAAAGACTTTTTCCAGTTCGTCGATCCAAAGAACGCATGGCGCCAGGCCTTCTGCGACCTGAAAGACTTTGCGAATGCGCTTTTCCGTCTCTCCGATGTACTTGTCATAGACCGCCGAAGTATCAAATTTAACGAGCGGCAGATTCCATTCGCCCGCAACCGCACGGGCACATAGGGATTTGCCGCAGCCTTGGATCCCCAGAATGATCACGCCGCGCGGAGGCTCGAGTCCGAACTCGCGGGCTGAGTCTTCCCATGCTCCGCGGCGCTGACCGAGCCAGTGCTTCAGGTTTTCTAGCCCGCCGACCGCAGCCATATTGTCGGATGCCTCGACGAATTCCAGCATCCCTGAATGTCGCAGTAGCTGTTTCTTGGCTTCCAGCACATCCGTAATTGTTTCTGGGCAGAGGGCGTAGTGCTTCACCAGAGCCTGGGAAATCGCGCGCTCCGATTCTTCTTCGGTTAGTCCTCGCAGATTGGCGGACATGGCATCGACGCCCACGGAATCCAGTTCGAGTTTCAGCGAGTAAGTCTTCGACAAACGTGTGAAAGTCTCTTTTACGATTTCGTGCAGACGCTCCCGGTCTGGAAGTTGAAGATCAAAGTACTCCACCAGGGTGGTCAACTCGGGTGGGACACTCAGTTCTGGGGCGGTGAGAATCACGGTGCGACGGTTGGTTGAGAATTTCTGTCCGACATCGCGAAGCCTACGGATAACAACCGGGTCGTCCATGTGGCGGTGGAAATCTTTGAGGATGAATACAGCTTCGAGCGTCATCGATTCCATGTTGGCCAGAGCTTGAACGGGCTCGCGCGTGTTGTAGATAGCTCCACCGGACGCAGTTGCATTCGTCTCCGTTGCCATCGAGGACGTGACAGCGCGGGTCAGCCGATCCGATTCGCTTTTGCTTGGGCTCAGTGCCGTGTGCGGTTGGGCAAGGGCGCCGGTATTGACTTTGGTCCATCCGCCAGGTTGGTCGGGAGTGTGCTGCGGAGTTGGCTTACGGATCTCGGCGGGGACGTTGCTGCCCGACCGCACCAAGCCATCGGCGATGCTCCATTCGAAGGTGGCCATATTCAAATCGGAGCAGGCGGCGCGGACAATATTGACCGCGCGCATCTCTTCGGATGTCTCCATTACGACGATGGGCGTTGAAGAGTTGATGAGAACTTTGAGGCGATCGAGTCCGTCTGTCATGGCGAATTGTCAGCGGCTGAATCCGCGTGTTTTTCGCGTCATTGATCCGCACCGCGCTATCCCGGACGTATACATGAACTCTCCTCCGGGCGTGAAGCCCGGAGGCGAATCGTTGACCAGCCGAGGATTGATCTTTATAATAAGGAATTCGGACCCACCCGAATATCTCTCTCAGTACACGAAGGTAACGAACCAGACATGGCAAATCATCTTTCTGCGCTGAAGCGCGCCCGCCAGACCGAACGTCGCACAACGCGCAATCGCGCTAACACCTCTTCACTGCGCACTCAGTTGCGTGAATTGCGGGAGATCATCGCAAAAGGCGATAAAGCCGCGGCCGAACAGACCTACCGAAAAACGGTGTCGGTACTCGACAAAGCCATCCAAAAGGGCTCGCTGCACGAGAACACCGCCTCGCGCTACAAATCGCGCTTGGGCGCCCGCGTGGCCGCGATTAAGTAGCTGGGCTGCAAAGATTTTCAGACTGGGCAGGCCTCTCGGGTCTGCCCTTTTCGCTGTGGCTCAATTCCCTTCGGCTCGCCGAAAGAATTGATAACTGAATGGCCGCGCCGCCATCGCCTTGGCGAGCTCATTCCCTACCTGGTTGATGGGAACCGGTTTATCGATATTGTTGAATGCGCTCCCTTCCAGCCCGAAATACAGTATCAAGCGGTGCCCTTGATGGGAGAGTTCACCCTTATGAATTCCCCGCGTGTCAGCCAACGTGATCGATCCGGCGGGCGCTGTGACATGGATAATCTTCTCGGGACAGATCTCAGCCACTTCTTTATCGCTTAGATTCATCCGGCTACTAAGCCTTCTGGTTAATGGTCGGGTCGTGCGGTTGGGACGGTGCGAACCTTTGACATAGACGAAGTGGGGCGTATCGAAAGTCGTGGCGGTCAGATTGATACCCACCTTCAGCCAGCGCAGGCATCCCGAATCGGTGTGGAATGGCCGGGGACGCACTCCAGGTGGAATCCGATCGGTGTCCCACCACATGTCCGGTTTGGTAACCACGGGAAAGACGCCCAGGTAACGGGTCGCGACGGTAAGAAGATAGGGGTCGCACAAGAGAGACTGAAGATATTTGTTCTCAAGTAACAAGGTGCGGGGCACTTCATAGACAGAGGCGCGGGGCTGCTGCAGATTGATGCCGTCGCTGGTGCCTCGATCGACAATGGGAATGTTCGTCTGTGTGCCCGCTGCTTGC
>JASLEQ010000482.1 GCA_030151135.1 Candidatus Sulfotelmatobacter sp.
AGTGGTCCGCAGGTCGATGCTTCCTCGATGCGCACCGAACTCACTCCGCAGCCGCGCGCGATGGTGGTGAAGTCTGCGGGGTAGAGATCGCAGGCATATTCGGGGTTGCCGAGAAAGACCATCTGCTCCCACTTGATCTGGCCGAGGGTGTCGTTTTTGATGACGATGACTTTGACGTTGAGCTTGTAGGCGGCCAGGGTGATCAACTCGCCCATCAACATGGAAACGCCGCCATCGCCGATAATGCAATACACGGGACGGTCGGGGTAGGCGACGGCGGCCCCGATGGCGTAGGGCAGGCCGCACGCCATGCTGGCGAGGTTGCCGGAGCAGCTATGCTTCTGGCCGCGTCGGGAAGGAACAAAACGTGCCCACCATGTGGTGATGGTGCCGGAGTCGGAAACCACGATGGCGTTTTCGGGAATGCGCTTGCCCAACTCCCATCCGACGACCTGCGGCTTCATGGGCTTGTCGTTGCGGGTGCCCTGCTCCTCCATTCGTTCTTCCCAATCCTTCTTGTTGCGCTGCGCTTTTTTGAGGAAGCCGTCGTCGTGCTTTTTGATGCACGGCAGCAGCGCCTGCAGACACACGCGCGAATCGCCCACCAGGCCGACGTCGGCGGGATAACGGAGCGCGATGCGCTGCGGGTCGAGATCGATCTGCACGCACTTGGCGCTGCCGGGCTTGGGGAGGAATTCGGTGTACGGAAACGAGGAGCCGACGATGAAGAGGGTGTCGCAGTCTTCCAGAGCATCCTGGGAGGCCTCAGTGCCGAGAAGGCCGATGCCGCCGGTGGTATAGGGGCTGTCGTCGGGCACGCAGGCTTTGCCTAACAAGGGTTTTACGATGGGAGCGCCGAGTTTCTCGGCCATGGCTTCGAGTTCGGTGGTGGCGTGAACTGAACCCCTGCCGGCGAGGATGACGATTTTTTTGCCTCTATTCAGGACGTCGGCAGCGTGGTCAAGATCCGCTTTCGCAGGAAGGTGAGCCGCGTATGCCTCAACCGAAGAGGTGCGATGGGGAGGATTGCGTGGGGAACGATCCTTGTCGATGTTCTGCACCTGCACGTCGACGGGAATGGTGATGTGGGCTACGCATTTGCGCGCGAGGGCGGTACGGATGGCAAGGTCGGCTACAGCTTCCATGTGGGCGCCGTTCATGACACGCTCGTTATATTCGGCCACGTCGATGAAAGTCTTGTCGAGTTGCACGTCTTGCTGCGTGAAGGTGCCGATCAGGTCGGAATGCTGGAGGCCGGTAATGGCCAGTACCGGGGCGCCGTCGAGTTTGGCGTCATACAGGCCATTCATAAGGTGAATGCCGCCGGGACCGGAGGTGGCAATACACACACCGAGGCGGCCGGTGAATTTGGCGTAAGCGCACGCGGCGAATGCGGCCGCCTCCTCGTGGCGGACGTGAATGAACCGAATCCGGTCTTTGTTCTTGCGCAGGGCCTCGAAGACGCCGTTGATGCCGTCTCCCGGTAGCCCGAAGATGGTGTCGACACCCCACTCGATCAGGCGCTCGACGAGAAGGTCTGACGCATTCACCATGATGTCTCCTCGGTTTTTGCTGGAATTCGAAAGAAATGCACACGTGCTAGGACGCAAGCGCGCGAAGGTTAGTTTTCCGGGCGCACGCGGTGTTGCATTCTCGGAAACCCGACCGATTCAGCGGGATCTCTGAATGTGGGACTGGCAACTCCAGTCGATTGGCTCGAATCTGACTGAAGAGAGGGGGCTTAACGGTCGTGCGTCCATACTGGTCGGGACAGATTCGTATTTCCCTGGTGTCGTTTGGCGTAAAGCTATTTCCCGCTACCGATGCTAAAAGCGAAATCCACTTTCACCAGATCGATCGAAAGACGGGCGAACGCGTACGTTATCAGAAGGTGTCCGATGGCGAGGACGCGCCGGTCGGAAAAGAAGACATCGTCAAGGGATACGAATACAGCAAGGGACAGTATATGCAGATCGAACCGGAGGAGATCGCGCATCTGCGGATTGCTTCGAAACGCACTCTCGAAGTTACACAGTTTGTCAGCATGGACGATGTCGATGCGGAGTATTTCGAAAAGCCCTACTTCGTCATTCCAGAAAACGACGCGCAAGCGGAGGCATTCGCGGTGGTGCGGGAGGCGCTGCTTGAATCGAAGAAGGCGGCGCTCGGAAAGATTGCGATGAGCGGACGCGAGCATGTCATGGCCATTACCGCACCGCCGGACGCCAAATTCCCCGGGATGATGGCTTATACTCTGCGCTATGCGGAGGAACTGCGCAGTCCGGCCGAGTACTTCGCCGATGTCAAGAGTCCGAAGATTGACGATGAGCAGTTGTCGCTGGCCAAGGAGTTGATCCAACGTAAAGCGGGGAAGTTCGATCCAAAAAAATTCACCGACAATTACGAAGCTGCCTTGCGTGAACTGGTCGAGGCAAAGATGAAGCATCTTCCGTTGCCCCTGGAAGAGAAACCTGCGAAGCGCGCCAAAGTAATCAACCTGATGGACGCGCTGCGACGCAGCGTGGACGGTCAGGACGAAGAGAAGCCGACCGCACCGGAGGCGGGGCATAAAGCACCCACGCGAGCTCGCAAGCATGGGCTGCATGTGGTCGAGTCCCTGACCAAACGCGGGTCGGGACAGGGCGGCAAGCGGCGTAAGAGCGCCTAGGTAAGATTCTATGGCCAAAGCACGACAGAAAGCGTCGCCAGCGTCATCCACGGACAAGCAACTGGAGCGCTACCGCTCCATGCGCGACTTCACGGTCACCGACGAGCCGTCAGGAAAAGAAACCAGTAATGCCCGGTCGCGGGAGAAGACTGCGGTGGAAGCGGAGGCGCTGCCGTTTGTCATTCAGAAACACGCGGCAACGCGCCTGCACTACGACTTCCGGCTGGGCTGGAACGGAGTATTAAAGAGTTGGGCGGTGACCAAAGGCCCGAGCTATGTGCCCGGTGATAAGCGGCTCGCGGTACAGGTGGAAGATCATCCCATGAATTATGGGGGGTTTGAGGGCATTATCCCTAAGGGCCAATATGGCGGCGGCACGGTGATGCTGTGGGATCGCGGCACGTGGGAGCCGCATGTCGATGTTGAGGAGGGATTGAAGAGAGGCTCGCTCAAGTTTGCGCTGAACGGCGAAAAGATGAAAGGGAACTGGGCTCTGGTTCGCATGGGAGGACGCGCGGCGAATGAGACCAAGCCGAACTGGTTGTTGATCAAGGAACACGACGAAGTGGAGCGCCGGCCCGGCGACCCGGCGATCACGGAGGAAGCGCCTGATTCGGTGTTGAGCGGACGCACGATGGATGAGATCGCGCGGGCGGAAGACCGGGTGTGGCAATCGAATCGCGCAGAGAAGGGAACTGGGGCCACGCCGGCGAAGGTGAATGGAAAGCACGAGCAAAAGGAGTCGAAGTCGCCAGGGAAATCGAAGAGAAAGCCGACGGATCTGGGGCGACTCCCCAAGGAGGCGCTGCCGACGTTTGTTGCACCGCAGCTTGCGTCGTTGGCGAAGGCTCCACCGGTGGGCCAGAACTGGGTTCATGAATTGAAATTGGATGGATATCGCATCGAGGCGCGTATCGATCGCCAGAAAGGGTCGGTGCAACTGCTGACGCGTACAGGGCTTGACTGGACCTATCGAATGAAAGCGCTGGCTGCCGTGGTGAAGGAACTGCCCGTGGATGCGGCGGTGCTGGACGGCGAGGTTGTAGTGCTTGAGGAGGATGGGACGACGAGTTTCGCGAATCTGCAGGCGGCTTTCCAGGAGGGGACCAAGCACAAGCTGACGTATTTCCTATTTGATATTTTGCACTTGGATGGGCACAACCTACGTGATCTTCCGCTGGTGGAGCGGAAGAAGTTCCTTGCCGGGGCGTTGTCGGATGCCGATCCGGAAGGCGCTATTCGGATGAGCGAACATCTGACCGGCGATGCGGGCGAGATTTTTTCGAATGCGTGCAAGCTGGGTGCGGAAGGCATCATATCCAAACTTGCAGACGGGAAGTACTCTTCCGGTCGCGGTGGAGATTGGCTCAAGCTGAAGTGCTACCAGGAGCAGGAGTTCGTGATCGGCGGGTTTACATTGCCGTCGAACGAGACTTACGGGGTGGGGGCGTTAATCCTAGGGTATTACCGCGCCGGCAAACTGATTTATGCGGGGCGCACTGGCACGGGGTTCACCCAGAAGACGCATCGAATCATCCGCGACAAACTGAACAAATTGCGGCAGACCAAAACGCCGTTTGAGGAACTGCCGCAGGGCGTGAGTCGCGGCGTTATCTGGGTGAAGCCCGAGCTCGTTGCGCAGGTTTCGTTTTCGTCATGGACGGCAGATCGCCTTGTTCGGCAGGCGGCGTTCAAGGGCTTGCGCGAAGATAAACCCGCGGCCACGGTGCAATTGGAAACACCGGGCGCTGCCGCGCAACGGGGATCCCACAAACCGGCCGCAAAAACGGCAGGGTCAACCACGCAAACAAAGAAGATAACCAACGTTGCCGGGCTGCCGGTTCGTCTCACTCATCCGGACAAGGTGCTGGACGAGAGCAGCGGGGTGACGAAGCAGGAGCTGGCTGAATACTACTTGGCGATTGCGGATGTCATGCTGCCTTTCATCGCGGACCGGCCGCTGACGATTGTGCGTTGTCCTGACGGGAGTGGAAGCCAGTGCTTCTATCAGAAGCACAAGAACAAAATGTTGAGCGGGAGTTTCGGCAGCATCGATATCGTCGACAAGAAATCGGGCAAGCCGGAGCCGTACATCACGCTATCAAAAGCAGAATCAATTGTCGAACTGGCTCAGCTCGGGGTGCTCGAAATGCATCCCTGGGGATCATGCAACGCGCACCTGGAAGAGCCCGATCGCATCATCTTCGACTTGGATCCGGATGAGTCGCTGCCGTGGAGGACGCTTGCGAGTAGCGCTCTTGAGGTCCGAAAGCGGTTGAAGGCGAGCGGACTGGAGAGTTTTGTCAAATCCACGGGGGGCAAGGGTTTGCATGTAGTGGCTCCGATTCGTTCCGAGCATCCATGGCCGGTCGTGAAGCAGTTCGCTCATACTTTTGTGTTGGCGATGGAGAAGGATGCGCCGTCACTCTTCCTGACGAAAATGACGAAAGCCGCGCGCGTGGGGAAAATCTACCTCGATTATCTGCGCAACGAACGGGGATCGACGGCAGTGGCGCCGTATTCGCCGAGGGCGCGGGCCGGACTTCCTGTTGCCATCCCACTCAGCTGGAGCGAAATGAAAGGGGATCGTCTTCCCCGGTTCCAAGTCTCGGAATTTCCGCAATGGAGGAATCGACTCAGCCGCGATCCGTGGAAGGAATTACCTAAAATTGATCAGCGGCTGGTGATTCCGCAGTCAAGCAAGCCCTAATCGTTCGCGCTCCCTTTTCGTGAAGAAAATCAGCCTCCGTCCGTACAACCGGCATCCAACAGACCGCAACCGATCTATTCCCAAGTTCAAAGGAACGAATGTCACGGGTACCCTCATCGACGTATCGCCTTCAACTGAATGCCGCCTTCACGTTTCATGATGCGGCAGCAGTGGCAGGCTATTTGAAAGAGCTTGGTATCACGCACCTTTACTGTTCGCCCTATTTGCAGGCGGCGCCGGGAAGCATGCACGGGTACGACGTGGTCGATCATCAACGCGTCAACGAGGAATTGGGCGGCGAGGAAGGGCACCAGGAATTTTGCCGGCGCCTGGAGGAACTCGGGCTGGGCCAGGTGCTCGATATCGTTCCCAATCACATGGCCATCGGACCAAAGAATGCCTGCTGGTGGGATGTGCTGGAGAATGGCCCGTCGAGTCCCTATGCGACTTGGTTTGATATCGACTGGCAGTCGGCCGAAGTGAAGCTGCAGAATAAGGTCCTTATTCCCGTACTGGGGGACCAGTACGGGAAGGTGCTCGCCTCGGGGCAAATTCGTATCGAGTTCAAGGACGGTTCATTTCGGGTATGCTACACGGATCACACACTGCCGCTTTCGCCGCGGTCTCTGGCGATGATCCTGACCAACGCCGCCGCCAGCGCACAGAATGACACGCTTGGCTTTTTTGCCGACAGCCTGTCGCGTCTGCCATCGCCGGACGCCGGCGACCCGGCGCTGATCCAGGAGCGGCATCGCGATAAGGACGTGATCTATGCCCTCCTTAGGCGGTTGTGGCACGAGCAGCCACAAATACTCACGTTTATTGCCAGGACGGTGGATGGAATCAACGGTGACATCGATGCGCTGGACGATCTCCTGAATCAGCAAAACTATCGACTGGCCTATTGGCGCACCGCCGATCAGGAACTGGGATATCGGCGATTCTTCGATGTGAATACCCTGATAGGACTGCGGATGGAACGGCCGCATGTTTTCGACGCGACCCACAACCGCGTGCTGGGCTGGATTCGTAGCGGAGTGCTGGATGGGGTGCGCATCGATCATCCTGACGGGCTGCGCGATCCCAAGCAGTATTTCGAACGGCTCCGCAGCCGCGCGCCGGAGGCGTGGATCATCGGCGAGAAGATTTTGGAGCCGGGAGAGTTTTTGCGCCCCAGTTGGCCGATTGACGGAACCAGCGGCTACGACTTCATGAACGTGTGCAATGCGCTGCTGGTGAACGGGAACGGGCTCGAGGAGTTTACGCAGATTTATCAGGACTTCACCCAAGAGACCGGGGTCTTCGAGACGGTCGCGCATGAGAAGAAGCTGGCTGTGGAGCACGAAGCGCTGGGCAGTGATGTGAATCGCCTCGCAAGCATCTTTGTGGAGATTTGCGAAAGCAACCGCGATCGGCGAGATTACACGCGTGCAGAAATCCGCCGCGCCATCAGGGAAGTGGCAGCATGCTTTTCTATCTATCGCACCTACGTGGTGGCGGAACGCAATGAAATCACGGAGGAAGATCGCGCGGAAATCGAGCACGCGGTAACGTGCGCCAAGGAGAAGCGGCAGGACATTGACGCGGGCTTGTTTGACTTCATCGGCGACATATTGATGCTGCGGGAGCGTGGGGCGCGGGAAAGCGAATTTCTGCTCCGTTTCCAGCAGTTTACTTCGCCGGTGATGGCCAAGGGTGTCGAGGATACCGCGTTTTATTGCTTCAACCGCATGGTGGGACTGAACGAAGTCGGCGGATCGCCAGGGCGCAACGGCATCAGCATCGAAGATTTCCATCATTATTGCGAGCGCATGCACGAGACTCATCCCCGAACGATGACGACGCTCTCGACGCATGACACCAAGCGCGGCGAAGACGTTCGCGCCCGATTGGCTGCCTTGACGGAGATTCCGGGACGCTGGAGAACGGTTCTCAATCGCTGGTCACGGATGAATTCGCCGTTC
>JASLEQ010000496.1 GCA_030151135.1 Candidatus Sulfotelmatobacter sp.
TAACCCTTTGATTGCCAATTTCGTTCTATAGGGCATAGGGGATTTCCCCTTCCTGTACCGCGTAATTCCCACAGTTCATCGGGTTGCGGAGGGACCGCCAATCAGCTTGTTCTGGTTTCAAGGCGGTGTTTTTGTCGTATCATGTTCGCCATGCACGAACGGAACATCCTCGGTCTGTGTGCTGGCGTCCTCGTAATAGTGGCGTCCATAACGTACCTGAGGATGCGCGCACGGTGGGCCGTGATACTTCTCATATGCGCTCTCCTGTGTCTTGTCACGTGGACGGTGTGGCGGAGCCTGTACCCTTAAGCCGAGACTTTTCCGCATACCGCTTTTTTGCCCATTCAAGCTTCGCAGTTCGATTCGTCTCGTAATACGCTTTCACGCGCGCTTTCTCGCGTGCCTTTTTGAAGATCTTTTGTAGATTGATTAACTCGTCGATGGTCATTGGTATTTGCCCCAGCATCCCTCCGAATTTGCGGCCCCAATCCTTCTGGAAGAAGTACAGATCAAGTTGTCCAGCTTGCTGAGTGACCTGCTGGGGCAGAGCGGACAACGCGTTTTAAGAGCCCTGGCTGACGGCGTGACAGACCCTTCCGCGCTGGCCGGCCTAGCCGCGGTCGCTTGCGGGCGACGCATGAAGAGCTTCAGGACTCAGTGTGTGGCAGGCTCTTACCACTTCATCGAAAGATACTGTCCATGTACTTGGAACGACTTGATTTGATAGAGCGGCAGATGGATGAACTGGAGAAGGAAATCGCATGGGCTCTGCAGGCTCACCAAGACTCGGTAGCACCGCTAGTGGAAATACCCGGAGTTGGTGTCGACTCTGCTCAACAGATCATCGCGGAAATCGGTCCCGAAGCAATGGCGTTTCCTTCTGCAGCTCAATTGGCCTCTTGGGTTGGCGTATGTCCTGGACGCCAGGAGAGTGCAGGACTCTCCTACAGTAATCGTTCAGCCAAAGGTAATCCGACGATGTGACGCTTGCCGAATCAGATGGCACATGCGGCAGTGAAGCAAAAGGGCTGTCAGTTTCAGAGTCTGTTCCGCCGCTGGCTTCCGCGCCTTGGATATAAAAAGGCAATATGGGCAGTTGCACACCGAATCTGCCGCTTGATCTGGAAGGTCTTGCACGAGGGAGTTCGCTATGTTCTCAGAGGTCCCGATCTGAACCCTTAGGCGGCTCAACAGAAACGTCGACGGCTCGTCGCGGAACTTCGATTGCTCGGCTACAAAGTCGACCTTGCACCACGCGGTCCGGGGAAAGTTCCTGCCATCGGCATTTGATTTTCGACGGTGGGATCAGAGGTGTTCATCTTTGTGTAAACCTGTTGAACTCTATTGTTTTAGCAGGGATGACACTACCCAAGCCGGGTTCAGACCAAGTCCGACCGTCAACCGAAAGATCAAGGTTTAGGCGGAATTGGCGAACGCTGGCCGACACATCAGTATTAATCCGGTGTCGGTGAGCGCATTGGCGCACCACCTGACCTGAATCTGAGAGAAAACCTCCGTACAATCCTGCGAAGCTTCTTATAACGCGCTTTCCGGGGGCAGTCCGATGCAGAAACAAACAGCGTCAGATCTCGGATCACTTCGCTTGTAGCTCGCCCATGCGCCTGGAATGGCCCTACTCTCTTTTCCTATCGTGGCTCAAGAACGGCAAAGTGGCCAGCCTGGCTGATGAACACACGCCGGAAGAGATCCATCGTCAAGAGTCCATCAAACTCACTGGCGCGGGAACCCTTCCCGGGGTATGCGAGGGTGAGGAAGGTTACGCTGGGCAGTTCGACTGAACCAATCCTCACCTTCTGCGGCGGCAGGGCCGCAAAGACCTTTTGATCTCCATCCGCGCCGCTCCCGACCAGAGACGCCCCCCCGAATGACGTCCGTTGAGGCACCAGGTGTTGAGAAGTGTTGGTGAGGTAAGGGATGTTTGCGCCGGAGTCGAGCATCAGGCGAACGGGGTGGGTCTCGCCGGATAGACGTGCTGCGATGATGAGCAACTTGGGCAACGGTGCGCCACCCGCCGCCTGAGGCGGTGTTACCAACGCGATATGCGGTCCTTTCACCAATGTTCGCATCACGGCCGAGTCATCGAGACAGACCAGTCCGTCCGCATAATCGATCAGCATGTCGAAGTGCTCAAGGAAATCTTCGCCGAGAATGCCGCGAAGGCGGGGATCAACAGTGCGCAGGTTCAGCAAATCGTACACAAGCACCTTTTGGTTGGCCACGGCATGGGAACCAGCGTCAAGCAGGTCGAGTTGGGTGAAAGAAGCAGGTTGATGGAATCCGGCACCCTCAACCACGGCCGCGCCGGTAGTAGTCAAGTGGAGTTCGGCTGCCATAGAAGGACTCACGATGGTGAGTTGGGTGCCTGTATCCAGGAGAAGGTCGTAAGGGCCGGCGTGGTTGATGGAAACAGCCAGGACAATCTGGTGGCGGTTCACGAGGAGGAAGGGTAAACTGGCGACATTTCCGGGGCAATGGGATTCGGCCAGCAGCGCGGGAATGATGGTTGCTGTGAGAACGAGTGAAGCTAACCACTTGTGAGTTGTCATTGGTAGAGTTCCTCAGCCGGGTAGGCTGAGAAATTCTGGGCGCGTAGCTTTCCTTAGTCTTGGCGGATCCATGGCGAAATTCCGACTACGGATGGCGGTTTTATGACGGCGGGTAAGGCCTTTGTTTTCCGCTTTGAGGACGTGGAGGTTCGCGAGCGGGAGTTGACCCTCATCAAGGCAGGCGAAGTGTTGCCGGTCGAGCCAAAGGCCTTTCGGGTCCTGCTATTCCTGCTCCACAATCCTCAAAAACTGATCACGAAGGAAGAACTTCTTGACGCGGTATGGGCCGATGCCGCCGTCACGGAGAGCTCCCTAACGCGCAGCATCGCGAAACTGCGGCGCGCGCTGGGGGATGACTTCCAGGCGCCGCGCTACATCGCCACCGTGGCTACAGTCGGATATCGGCTCGTGTGTCCGGTGGAAGTCTCGGAGGACAGAAATGGCGCCGAACCGGCGCATATCAACGCCGAGACCGCAGACGTAGCGATCCCGGCCCAGCTGCCTAGCCTCCGGCGGTGGTGGGCGCTTGTCGCCGCAGTTTTTGCAGTTGGTCTCGCCCCTCTAATCTGGTACCTGCGCCGCCCGCTGCCTCCGCCGCGCATTTCCAATTATGCCCAGATCACCCACGATGGCCTCTGGAAATGGCCGATCGCGACGGACGGGAGTAGGCTCTACTTTATTCAGGCCACGCCCGTTTCCGTTGCTCACATCGGGATCGCAGGCGGGGAGATAGTACAGATCCCCGTTCCAGTGCCGTATTTGATCGGCTTGGACGACGTTTCGCCCGATGGGTCCAATTTCCTCGTTGAATCAGGCGAAACAGCTTTGCCCACAATCCCACGGGCATTATGGATCGTCCGCATCCCTGGAGGTCCGCTTCGCCGCCTGGGTGACGGCTTCGGATCAGCCTTCTCCCCCGATGGAACATCCGTCACCTACTCCACGGGGAAGGGCGACATCTACTTCGTTCGGAGCGACGGGACTGGAGCCCGAAGACTCGCCTCGGTGGGAGGCGATCCCGTATGGCTGCCCACGCGCCTCGGGCAGCTCGTGCACGCGCCGGCGGCCGGGAGCTTCGCCTGGTCGCCGGACGGTGGCGTCATCCGCTTTGACGGGGATAACAAGCTCTGGCAAATGTCGTCGGACGGATCAAATCTTCATGAGTTGCTCCCCGGTTGGCACGCCTCGTCCTGGAAGTGCTGTGGCCGCTGGACTCCGGACGGGAGATTCTTCGTGTTCCTGTCCGGCGTTTCATTTACGGAAAGCCAGATTTGGGCTCTTGACGAGCGGCAGGGAGTGTTTCGCAGGCCACCTGGAGAGCCGATTCAATTGACTACGGGGCCAGTCAGCTGGAGCGGACCAATTCCCGGCAAGGATGGGAAGACCATCTTCGCCGCGGGCATCACCGCGCGGGGCGAACTCTCCCGCTTCGACGCAAAGTCCAAACAGTTCCAGCCCTTCCTCGGAGGTATTTCAGCCCAGGGTGTGAGATTCTCTAAAGACGGTCAATCCGTGGCCTATGTTTCCTACCCCGAAGGTATCCTCTGGAAGGCCAACCGGGATGGAAGCAACCCGATACAATTGAGCGGCCAGCCGCTCTATGTTTTCCAGCCTCGTTGGTCGCCGGACGGCACACAGATCCTATTCTCGGACATTCTCTGGGGCCCTACTCCCCGAAGTGAAGCGTACATCGTCTCTGCGCGAGGCGGCGCCCCGCGCAAGCTGCTTCCCGAAGGCACCGGGGTGCAGAGCGACCCGGACTGGTCGCCCGACGGACACAAGATTGTCTTTGGTTCTTCGTTAGGAGGCCAGGACCCAAAGAGCGTGATTCGCATTTTCGACCTCGACAGCCGTCAAATCACTAATCTTCCCGGATCGGCTGGCATGACAGATCCGCGCTGGTCTCCGGACGGGCGATCCATCGCCGCCAACTCTTTCGACCTCGCTTCGATGAGTATCTTCAACATTGGGACGCAGCGATGGTCGGCGCTGCAGCCGGAGATTGTAATGGCGTTCCCCGAGTGGTCAAG
>JASLEQ010000541.1 GCA_030151135.1 Candidatus Sulfotelmatobacter sp.
GTGTTATGCGACAGCGAGTGGGATCTCGCGGCCTCAAACGTCCAGCGCTTCCTGGGATCGAAGATTGTCACATCGGCGAAGCTGCCACGCGCCAGAGAACCGCGGCCATTGAGATCGAAAACCCTGGCTGGCCCAGAGGTAAATAGTTCAACGATACGTGGAAGGGGAACTTTGTGCTTCAGTTGCAGCTGGGTGATGGCCAGGGGTAGGGCAGTCTCCAGACCGGTAATGCCAAAGGAAGCCTTCTCGAACTCGACTTGTTTTTCGTGCGTGGCATGTGGCGCGTGATCGGTGGCGATGGCGTCGATGGTACCGTCGGCCAGCGCGGCAATGATTGCTTCCATATCGGATGCCGTGCGCAGAGGCGGATTCATTTTAAAATTCGTGCCGTACTCACCGACATTTTCATCGATGAGAGTGAAATGGTGGGGCGTGACTTCGCAGGTGACTCGCGCCTTGGCGCGTTTGCCTCGACGAACGGCCTTGAGAGCATCCGACGTGGAAAGATGGGCGACATGCAGTCGCGATTCGCGAATGTGCTCAGCCAGGGTGACGTCGCGATCGACAATCGTTGCTTCCGCGGCCGAGGTCATTCCGCGCAGGCCGAGACGGAATGAAGTAGGGCCAGCATGCATTGAGCAATTTTCCGTGACCCTAGTGTCTTCTGCGTGCTGGACCACTGGGAGATTCAGTTCCGCGCCCAGGCGGAGGGCATTGCGCATCATTTCGTCTTCGAGGATCGGCTTGCCGTCGTCGGTGACTGCCACCGCGCCAGCTTGCTGTAGAGAGATGAAGTCGGTGAGCGCTTCACCTTTACTGCCTCTGGTCGCTGCCGCGATCGGGAAGACGTTGACCAGTGCACCGCGCTCGGGCTGGAGAAGCCAGGTCACCCACTCTGCGGTGTCGACAACCGGAGCGGTATTGGGCATGCAGCAGACTGTCGTAAAGCCGCCCGCCGCAGCGGCGGCTGTACCTGACGCGATTGTTTCCTTGTAACTCTGTCCCGGCTCGCGCAGGTGCACATGCAAGTCGATGAATCCGGGAGCAACGATTAAACCTTTCGCATCGAACTTCTCGTCGGCGGTGGCGCGAATGTTGTTCGGGGTCGCCACTTCAGCAACGCGCCCGTCACGGAGAAGAATGTCCATGGGCGCATTGATCTTCGCGGCTGGGTCGATCAGGTGGCCGCCTTTAATCAGCAGGCTTCGTGGGCTTTTTCCGGTCATCTGCAGCTCCCGGGCAAATTCTTTTCCGCGGATTCACGCGGATCTCGCGGCTTTTGTCTGGCATTCTCAAACTCGTGGCGCCTGAATTGCGCTGGCGAACCAGAATTGAAGAGTAGGCCCACCTCAATGTCCGTTGCTCGTAGGTGTTTCCGTAATTGTTTTTCCGGTGCCACATCGATGTCAGCGAGAACAACCGAGAATGCCTGGTCGTACACCGACTCGAGAAATCCGTGGCCGAGTGCGTTGAAGAAAATGCCGATAATCCACTCGGTCAATTCTTTACGCTTTAATCCGCGTTCATCCACATAAATCCGCGGTAAAGAAGGTGCCGTTCTCATCGCGCCTTCCCGAAAGCGCGCGCCAGAATGGCCATGCGCGTTGGGACGCCATTTCGCACCTCATCCACGATGACTGATTGAGGACCGTCGGCGACCTCGGCTGTTACTTCGAGGCCGCGAACGATTGGGCCGGGATGCATCAGGATCGCATCGCGCTTCGCCAGTTTCAGGCGGGCGGGCGTCATTTGATATCGGGCAATGTAATCCGGTAACTGAATCTTCAGTCCGGCGAGCCGCTCCTTTTGGACGCGCAGCAGCATGACGACATCGGTGCCGCGCAGTGCTTCTTCGATGTGCCGTGTGACTCGAACGCCGGGAGCCAAGGTCGCCGCGACGTCGGGCACCAATTCCGGCGGACCGCACAGGATGATCTTTACTCCAAAGCGAGGCAGCAGATGACAGGCACTGCGGGCCACACGGCTGTGGAAGATGTCTCCGATGATCGCGGCTTGCAGACCCTTGAGTGATTTCTTGTGCTTCAGAATTGTTACGGCGTCGAGCAGCGCCTGAGAGGGATGCTCGTGCATTCCATCGCCGGCGTTGACGATGGGAATATCGAGATGCCGAGCCATCAAATGTGGAGCGCCGGCGGAAGGGTGACGGATAACGATGCAGTCGGCTCCGACGCCGCGCAGGGTGTATCCCGTGTCGAGAATGGACTCGCCCTTTTCGATGCTCGATCCGCTCGAATGCACAAGGACGGTCATCGCGCCAAGAGATTTTGCCGCGACTTCGAAGGACGAGCGCGTGCGCGTGGAGGGTTCGTAAAAAAGCAACACTACGCGCTTGCCGCGAAGCAAGGGCCGCGGCTTTTGCGGATTCATCCGGCGGGCCGATTTCAAAAGGCTCTCAATCTCTTTGGTTTCGAGGTGCTCGATGCCGAGCAACGAGCCGCGTGCGGGCTTATTCATCGAGAGATGTTCGTCCAGAAAATGGCAAACCGTGCATCATACGCGTGGTACCGGGGATGCTGCAAGGTGGTCGATGCAGACTAAATCCGGTTTCTGCGCCCGAGGACCGCTCCGCTCAGCGCGCCGCCAGCCGCTCCCAGAATAATCGCCATGAAGAACCCGAACACAAGAAAGAAAATCATCAGGAATTCCATGCCTTCCGGAGTCTTGAGGCGCTCGAAGATGGCGAGGACCTGAGGATCACTGGTACGCGCCGCCGCCTGAGCGATGGCATCCATGAGGCTTTTATGTACCTCGCTGCCCCTGTGCAACACGAGAACGAGGAGGGCTTCGAGGATGCATGAGGTGGCGAACCAGAGGAGGCCGCTGAGAGCGCCGAGTCGAGCCCCTGCCCAGGCTTTCAGTTCCAGAGCGGGCTGTCCATGGCGGTAAAAAACGACGGCGAGAAATCCCACGCTAAACATGGCAACCAGCAGATTGAGTCCGAGCAGCATGAGGACGGATGCCACGATCGCCGCCAGCGCGCACGGTTTAATGGCGTGCGACCAGCGCATGGACAGGGCCAGGACCGGGACTGTTTCCGTGGCGGGAAGGACGACTTCAGGGTGAGTAATCGCGGAGGGCTCTCCAAACGTGGTGGTAGCCGGGATCGATTCCGCGACCACAACCCGGATTTGGGGCGCCATGCAGTGCGGACAAAACACCCGGCCTTCTTCCACTACCTGGCCGCACTTGAAGCAGGGCTGTTCCATCAACGTTCTCAGATATCAGTGTAGAAGAAGGGCGTCCTTGAAGGTAGCGCACTGGTGGAAGCGACGCAAGATGGCGCCGGATCTGCCGACCTCGTGGCAGAGAGCCGTACGGAATGACCGATCCGCCTGCCCGTTGGTCCGTGCGCTGAGTTGTGCCAGCGAAATCGAGCTCCGCGGCAAAAGGGACTCAAGATGGCGCGCGCGATGAGTAGGGTGAATTAAAGATCGCCCTGCTTCCCCCGGGTGTGGAGATACACGAGTGCGAAGTGGCTTCCGTTGTTATCTCCCGGTTCGACGGCAACGATGTGCTGATTGTCCTCCGTTCCGACTTTCAGTTCGGTTACCGGGCCGGAGTCTTCATCGCACTTGAGTTCTTTGCTCTTGGATGAATCTTTGTCGTCGTCGCTGGTGTCGAAAGTCGCGCCTCCGCGCTTGTGAGAATGACACTCGAGCACTTTGCCATATCTCTTGAGCTTGTCGCGATAGAAGTCGAGAACTTTGGACGGCGCGTCGTCGGAGACATAGTTCGCAACGACGAGCTTCATTCCGAAGGCTTCTGTCAGCACGCTAAGGTTCGCCTGGTCGTTGTTGTGGTCGTTGTCGGATTTTAGGCGAGCCCCGGGATAAAGAGGGACGCCGACCTTCTTGGCGTCCGCGTCGGCGCCGACGTGCAGGTCGCCGACGGAACTGCGAACGTCGAACGTCTTGTTATCGGATTTCGGGTCCTGAGCGATCGAAGGCAACGCGAAGGCGGCAAGCAGCGCGAGCAAAAGCGTGATGCGGTTTAACATTTTCTACACTCCGAATCTAGATGTCTGCGTCCTTACCGTGCGTGCGCACGTAAACCAGGGAGAAGTTCGATCCTTTTCCGGCGGGTTCGACGGCGACGATGTGCTGATCATTGCGATTTCCAACTTTCAGTTCGGTGTCTGAGCCGCTGTCGCCCTCGCAGGTCAGCTCGCGCGAGTCATCGTTATGCTTCTTGAAGTTCGTATTTACATGAAGGCTGCTGGTATGGCATTGAAGGACGTCGCCATATTTCTTCAGCTGATCCTTGTAGTAAGCGAGAACTTTGTCAGGCGAGTCGTTGGACTCGTATTCCAGGGCCACAACTTTCAATTGAAATCCGAATCCGCTGATGTTGACGTTGGCGCTCTTGTCGTCGCCGTCGTCTTCCTTCTCTCTTAAGCGGGCACCCGGATACACCGGGATCCCGACATCACCTGGATTGGCATCTTTGCTGACATGGATGCCGCCCACCAGGCTATTGATGTCGACCTGCTTGTCTTGCCCATTCTTTTCTTTCTTCACGTTGATGCTGCAAGCCAGCGACCACAGAAATGCAATTGCAACAACGATCAGAATGCTAGTTTTGCCCATTGCCACACATCCTCACTTTGCAATCTGAGCCGGACGATCGAGGCCGGCGCCGCGCTGCGCGACATTCGGGATCGTCACCGGCAGGTGCCCGCGAATCGGAATCTCTCCAAACAGTGCCTTCACGGCGGCGACTTCGGAGACGCTCGCATTGGAAAAAGTACACATATAGGTCTCGATCTTCGGGAAATCGCTTGCCAGATATGGATTGCCGACTGCAATTACTGCCGTCTTTGTGGCGTTGCGATCGAGCAACTGCTGCAAGAGTGCTCCGGTTGCGTCGGCCATTGCCATGGAATTGCCAATCTTCCCTGCTGTCGGGATCACGTATACCGCTGCCACAACTGTTTGCGCTTCGTCGGCGGCCTTGAGCACTTCGTCGGTCATGCCACCGGCAATCCGCGGGTCAACATAGATCACACGCGCATCCGGAATACGAGCGCGAAACTCGCGTCCGAACGCGCGCCCTGAATCGGTTCGCACGTCATCGGAGAACAGGACCGCCAAGGTCTGGTTGTGCGTCTCCTCTCTGCTCATATACGGAAGCGCGGACTTGGCGGTTCCCTTCGATTTCAACGGAATGACTTTTCCCGAATCGCGCACCAGGGTGATGGCTGAGTCGGCTACCTGCTGCCCGAATGCCATGTCCTGCGGCTTTCCGACCGAGGAGCCAATTGAGTTCAGGTCGACGGTCCTGGAGTCGTTCAGTCCGAGAGATGCCTTTAGTTTCAGAATCTTAAGAACCGAGTGATCGAGCCGCTGGCGGGGGATTTCTCCGGATTTGACGGCCTTGACCATCGACTCATAGGAAGCGGGCAGGTCGGCCGGGATGATCAACAGGTCGTTACCGGCCTTGAAGGCTTCGACCGCCGCCCGTCCGATGTCGTTGGCGAAAAGATGGGTCAGGCCTGCCATGTCGAGCGCGTCGGTGACGACGACCCCTTTGAATCCCAAGTCTTTTTCCAGCAGATCGGAAACTACCAATGGCGAGATGGTCGCGACGTGGTTCGGGTCGGAGTCCAGTGCCGGAACCGTCACGTGCGCGACCATTACGGAGTCCACGCCAGCGGCGATGGCCTGCTTGAATGGCGGAAGTTCGATGGAATCGAGATGGGCGCGATCTACGTTGACGCTGGCGACTCCGAGATGGGAGTCGGTGGCCGTGTCGCCGTGTCCGGGGAAATGCTTGACGGTGGTCAGCATTCCTCCTTCATGCGCACCTTTGATATAAGCGGTCACCAGGTCTCCGACTTGCGTTGGATCTTCGCCGAAGGAACGTGTATTGATGATCGGATTTGCGGGGTTCGAGTTCACGTCCGCATCCGGAAAGAAGTTCCAGTGCACACCGACGGCGCGGGCCTCGGTGGCCGTGATGCGGCCAAAGTTCTCTGCGTCATCGAGCTTGCCGTCGGCGCCGAATGCCATAGCGTGAGGGAAATTCGTGGCTCCCATCAGGCGTATTGCGACTCCGCGCTCGAAATCGGCCGCGAACAGCAAGGGCAGCTTCGATTCTTTCTGCAGGCGGTTCAGCAACTCGGCGGCTTCATAGGGCTCGCTGCGCAATAAAAATGGGCCGTCCACGTGAACCGTCATCGCGAATGAGCCGACGTGGTACTTGTGCATATCGTCGAGCAGTTGCAGGTATTCGGGATTCTCGACGTTCAGGAATCCGGCGCGACACCAGATCATGAAGAGCTGGCCTACCTTTTCCTCGACCGACAGCCGGTGGAGCGTCCTCTCGGCCCACTTATTGCCGGCCTCGGTATGGCGGATTGGCGCGGGATGCGAATGTTTTTCTTTTGCGAATGAGGACGCACCGAAGGCAATGAATATAACGAAGACAGGTAGGATCTTTTGCATGCCGAAACGATAGCAGAAGAGCGCTTTAGGTGGGCGAGTTCGAGAGTAGTGCGGAAAATCTTTAGCCGCGGTTAATGGCCAGGAACGCTGATCATGTTGTTAACCCGCCCGATCACCTCTTGCTGGATCCCGGGAGCGTCTCCGAAGCCTTTGCACCAGACAACCTCAGGCTCGCGACGGAACCAGGTCATCTGGCGCTTGGCGTAGTTGCGATGCCCCTGCTGCGCGGCTTGAATAGATTGTTCGAGCGTCAACTCTCCGCGCAGGAACTGGACCGCTTGCTTGTAGCCGAGCGAGGAAAGCGGCCGAACTTTGTCGCCGTATTTCTGAACGAGATCTTTCGTTTCTTCGACTAATCCGAACTCGAACATTTTCCGCGCACGCTGATTGATCCGGTCGTATAGAAGTGCCCGGTCCGGGTCGAGGCCGACGCGGAGGATGCGAAACCCGGTGAGCGGATCGCGCCCACGCTGCCACATATCGGACATCTTCTGCCGCGAGGCCAGGCAGACTTCGATGGCGCGGATCAGCTTCGGCGCGTCGTTGGCATGAATCTTCTCCGCGGAGGCGGGGTCGAGGCGGCGAAGAATCCGGTGCAGATATCCGGAGCCGCGTTCGGCGACGCGCTCGCGCAAACGTTCACGCGATTCTTCGGAGCGTTGCGGTCCGGGGAACAGTCCCTCAAGCAGCGCGCGTAAGTAGAGACCTGTCCCACCCACAATAATCGGGAGTTGTCCTCGACCGCTGACCTCGGCAATGACCCGGCGCGCCTGCCGAGCGTATTCGCCGGCAGTCATCTCCCGCAAGGGATCGACGAAATCAAACAGATGGTGGGGGGCTCGCGTGCGCTCGTCCTGACTCGGCTTTGCCGTTCCGATATCAAACTCGCGGTACACGGCTACCGAATCACAATTAACGATCTCGCCGCTGAATCTCTCAGCGAGAGCGATGGATAACGTGGTTTTTCCACTTGCCGTAGGACCGAGAATGACGACGAGGAGCGGCTCCAGGGCTTTCAGCTCGTCTGAACCCACAGTCAGCGCCAGCTCCAATGAATCTGATGCCAATAGCGGACCAGGGTAAGCACAAGGAGTACGGCCGCAATCAGAAGGAGCCCCGTTGTTTCGGAGGCATAGAGCGC
>JASLEQ010000565.1 GCA_030151135.1 Candidatus Sulfotelmatobacter sp.
GTGTATTGCTGACTCCATAGAAATTGCCATCGAGCCCTTGCAGAACGGGGTACCACGGAGCGGCACCATCCGCATTATTGTCGAAGTTCCAGACAGTGGTGAGAGCCCCGTTGGGAGTGAGTTGAAAGACGGTTCCGGAACTGAGCGATCCTCCCCACTCTGTCGTGCCGTAAAGATTCCCGTCCTTCCCCAGGCTCAGGCCTCCCCAAGGCCCCGAACCGTCGGCACACTTAGCGAGGGAGCAGAAACTGTAAATTCGAGTGAAAGTTCCGGACGGCGTCATCTTAAAGGCGCTTCCGGCCGCATTGCTATTGTCATCGCCAATCGTGCCGTAGATATTGCCATCTCGTCCCTGAGTCAGGATCCCGGCGAGCCCAACTCCTGTATCGTTCCGAGTATCTTCGGGCCAAGTGTAGAGCTTTGTGTAGGTTTGCGCGCTAGCTGAAATTGTGAAAAGTCCGGCCAAAACGAGGGCTGAAACTGCCAGCCCTCGCCTGAAAGTGAAAGTGCTTGCGATACTCATAAGCCTCCTCGGGTGATGTCTTTTCCCCAAACTGGCGAACCTGGAATTTAGTTCCCCGGGCGGAATCGCGATCTTTTGCTATACTCGGGGCGGTTTTCTGTGGCAACCGCACCCGAGCTATAGCGCCCGAGGTGCTGTTGGGTAGCTAGTTTGCACACTCCCCCGCTTCGTGTCTTGACGAACTTCTAAAGAACTCTAAAGAAAGCTAAGCCCATGATTCGGAACGATTCCGTAGAGGGAGTCCGTGACCCGTCTGCGCGCCTGTGGAAGTTCGCCAGCTGCGAGTTCGACGAGCTGAGGCGCGAATTGCGTGTGAATGGAAGTGCGGTTGACCTCGAAGCGAAGCCGCTGGAAGTACTCGCCCATCTTCTTCAACACGCCGGCGAAGTCGTCACCAAAGACGAAATCTTGGAATCCGTCTGGCCCGGGACGGCTGTCGTGGATGGATCACTTGCTACCGCCATCTCGAAGCTGCGCAAAGCTATTGGTGACGAAGAACAACTCACTATCCTGACGGTCCCTCGAACCGGATATCGTTTGGCCGTTCCAGTACAGAGTAAAGCCCTGAGTGGTGGGCTCTGGCCAGATCTGGGACTGAGAGTAGGAGATTCGGTCCCGGGCCGCGATCAGTGGCGGCTCGTCAGGTCTCTGGAGTTCGCGGGCTCAAGTGAAGTCTGGATCGCTGAAAATCCCAAAACACATGAAATGCGGGTCTTCAAGTTCGCTTCCGACAGTACCGAATTGAAAGGCCTCAAGCGCGAAGTAACCCTGGCGCGTCTGCTGCGCGAGTCACTCGGGGACCGCCCAGACTTTGTTCGGGTATTAGAGTGGAATTTCGACTCCCCTCCTTTTTTCCTGGAAAGTGAATATGGCGGGGTGAACCTGGCGGAATGGGCCGAGTCTCAGGGAGGGTTGTTGAAGGTCCCACTGCCGACCCGGTTAGGCCTTCTGATCGATATTGCTGCGGCCATAGCAGCGGCCCACGAACTGGGTGTTCTACATAAGGATCTGAAACCCGCGAACGTTCTGGTCAGTCTTCACACTGGCGATCGATCCTCTGATGTCGACGCGTCCCCTTGGCAGATTAAGTTAGCCGATTTCGGTAGCGGGGCTTTGGCAGATACGGCGCGCCTCAACGCTCTCGGAATCACAAACCTCGGTTTCACCCAGACCGCCACGGCGGATACCCTTATTACGGGGACGCTGAGCTATGTCGCGCCAGAGGTGCTCGGGGGCCACTCCCCTACAACTTCTTCCGACGTTTACGCCCTGGGAGTGATTTTGTATCAAATCGTCGTTGGAGAGTTCCGCAAACCTTTATCTCCAGGATGGGAAGCCGATATCCCAGACCCTCTTTTACGGGAAGACATTGCGGAGGCCGCCTGCGGAGACCCGATTCGCCGCCTGAAAACTGCACAGGAGTTCGTAGAACGTCTTCAGAATCTCGAGATTCGAAGAATCGAGCGCAATCGGGTGGAACGCGCCGAACAGCGGGCCGTGGCAGCGGAAAAAAAATTGGCTAACGCCCGGGCCCGGCGCCCATGGATTGCAGCAGCTATCGTTGCGCTGGCATTAGGTCTTGGACTGAGTCTCCTTCTGTACCGTCGCGCGGTAGCTGAGCGCAAGATTGCCGACCGCCAGACCGAGATCGCCAACGCCGTCAACCGCTTTCTCGCGAATGACTTGCTCGGTCGTAGCAATCCCTTCAACAGCGGCAAGGCCGATGAAACCCTGCTTGACGCTGTAAAACAGGCGTCTCCGGCGATTGATCGCCAATTCGAAAATGAGCCGAAAGTTGCCGCTGAATTGCATCAAACAATCGCACGCGCGCTTGATCTGCGTACCGACTATCCGGATGCTCGCCAGGAGTACGAGCGAGCGGACGCTTTGTTTACCAAGGCAGACGGCGACTTGTCACAGGATGCGATCATCGTCAAGCTGCAACGTGCCGCATTGGAGGCGCGAAGCTATCAAGGTGGGACGCTAGATCGGGCAAAGGCCATTCTTTCAGAGCAGGAAGCGAAGGTTGCCAAGCTTGCTCACCCGCGCAACGACTTACTAGTTTGGCTTTCTAATGCACGCGGCATGATCGCGCTGATCGACAACAATGCCCAGTCGGCGAAGCAAAACTTCCAGGCTGCAGCGGACCAAGCCTCCATCGTTCCGCAGATCGATGAGAACACCCGCCTCGCCTTTAAGCAGCGCCTGGCATTCTCGAACATTCGCCTCGGCAACGGCGTCGAAGCGGAACGTCTATTTCGCGAGCTGATTTCCTCATACTCACGCACCAGCGGCCCCGACAGTCCTGATGTTCTTCGCGTCCGGCTCAATCTGGCGCAAGCATTCATGATCCAGAACAAGAACGCGGAGGCCGTCGACGAAACGAACCAGATTTACCCGAGCTTTGTCGAGAAGCTAGGCCGCGATCATGAACTTTCCATGCAAGTTCTAGCGACTCGCGCGCAGTGCGAAGGAACGCTCGGCCGCTGGGATGATGCCGTTCGCGATGGTCTGGAATTGCACCAATTGGCCGTAAAGAAACAAGGGCCATCGTCTTTCTTTTCTATTGCTTCATTGGCCGATGTAGCCACCGCGCAATGCCGCTCGGGTCACGTCTCTGAGGGGGAAGCTAATGTCCGCAATGCCTACGAGTCGGCCAGGAAATCTTTCGGAGATCATGCTGGACTTACCGGGGCCACAGCCGACGCTCTGGCCGACTGTTTAATTCAAAGAAATCATCTGGACGAGGCCTCGAAGCTTCTTGATAGCATCGATCCCACAGTTGTCGCGCAACTCGTGGGTGTTCCGGACTGGTCCGCAACCCTCGACCTAAGCCGGGCTGAGATCGCGCTTCGTCGAGGCGACTACGCACTGGCCAAAAATGTTGTTCAACCCGCCATTGCAGTCTTTTCACGTGGCGACGCTGAACCCTACCAGAAGCAGAGGTTGGCGAAAGTGCTTTCCGCGGTTGACGACCACTCAGGTGAGAATCGAAAGCCTGAAGGGCGTCAGCCAAATAGGTAAGGACATCAGACTCAAGGTTCCGGCAGGGCCCACGCGAATAGCACGCTTCCGCTGCTCATTAGAACGTATTGGCGTCCGTCCAACTCATAACTGGTGGGCGAACTTGCGATCTCCGCGCCCGAGCCCGCATGCCAAAGAGTTTTTCCATTACTGGAATCGATCGCCAGGAAGTTGCCCATGGCATCGCCGGTGAAGGTGAGTCCAGCGTCGGTCGTCAAAACTCCTGACCCTGAGGTATATGGACCTAATTCATGCGTCCAGCGCAGTTTTCCGGTCTGATAATCGATTGCTTCCAGTGTGCCCTTACCCCAGACATCGTAGTCTGCGCCAGCCCAACCGTACGTGCCGTCGGCAGGCTTTGCGAAGTAAATGCTCCAGCTCGGATGTGCGTCGACGATGAATAAACCATTCTTCGAGTCAAAACTCGGAGAACGGTAGTTTGTCAGGCCACCTTCGTCCGGCGCGATTAACCTCCCATCGGGCGCTGGTTCCTTTTTTGGATTCGGAATCGGGTGCCCTTCTTTGTCAACGCCAAGAGACCAGTTCACTGGGCCGTAGGGAGCGGTCAACAAACTCTTTCCATTGGTGCGGTCGAGAACGAAAAAATAGCCATTGCGCGATGTTTGCATCAACATCTTCTTCGGTTCGCCATGAAAATCGCCATCTACCAGCACCGGCGTTTCGACCGCATCCCAATCGTGCGTGTCATGCGGAGATACTTGAAATGCCCAGGTAAGCTTGCCCGTGTCCGCGTTCAAAGCGACGATAGAGCAGGTGTAGAGGTCATCCCCAGGTCGTGTCGTCCCATTCAGAACGGGAGTGGGGTTTCCGGTTCCCCAATAAACAAGATTGAGGTCCGGATCGTATGTTCCTGTCATCCACGTCATGCCGCCCGTTGTCTTGTTTGGAGTGCCGGGCGGAGGGGTTGAATCCCATTGCCACTGAGTCTCGCCCGTTTCCGGATCGATCGCGCGCAAATAGCCGCTAAGATTGTCGAAATCCCCGGAAACGCCGATGATCACATGATTGCGAACGACCAGCGGCGCCATCGTCGTCCAGTAACCTTTCTTTGTATCGGCGACCTGCACGTTCCAGCGAACGGTTCCGTCCTTTGCGTTGAGACATAGCAGATGCGCGTCGGGGCTTAGAAAATAAATGTAACCTTTGTACATTCCCAAGCCGCGGTGTCCGATATGCAATCCCTCATTTTTGGGATATGTGTAATGCCAGACCTGGTGTCCTGAGCGGGCGTCGACCGCCCACACGTTGTCAGGAACCGTGAAATAGATAATTCCATTCACAAGGAGCGGCGACGACTTGATAAGCGACGGCTGGTTTGTCTGAAAAGCCCATGCCAACGAGAGAATCTTCACGTTTTCCGGAGTGATCTGGGTCAGGGAAGTATGTCGTCGGCCAGAATAATCGCCATGGTATCCGGGCCAACTATCGGTTGGC
>JASLEQ010000585.1 GCA_030151135.1 Candidatus Sulfotelmatobacter sp.
CCTTCCGCGATAACTATCTCGACGTGACATTCGATTTGTCGAAGGTATTGTTCATTACGACGGCGAACATGCTCGATCCGATTGCGGAACCATTGCGCGATCGTATGGAGATCATCGAACTGCAGGGCTATACCGAAGAAGAAAAGGTGCACATCGCATTCAAGTACCTGATCCCCCGGCAGATCGACGAGAACGGCATTACTCCCGAGCAGATTGAGTTTCCAGAAGAGGCGGTGCGTTATGTCATTCGCCACTACACGCGCGAAGCGGGCGTGCGAAATCTGGAGCGCACCATTGGAACGATCTGCCGGAAACAGGCGCGACGTCTTGCCGAAGGGAAGACCGAGAAACTGATTGTCAACAAGGAGATCGTTCAGGAATTTCTGGGTGGGATCAAGATCCGGAGCGAAGGCGAAATTGCCGAGCGCACGGAGCGGCCTGGAGTTGCGGTTGGTCTTGCATGGACTCCCGCAGGTGGAGACGTGCTGTTTGTCGAAGCCAATGCGATGAAGGGCAAAGGTGGATTCACGATGACGGGCCAGATCGGGCAGGTCATGCAGGAATCCATGCAGGCGGCGCTCACGTGGGTTCGATCGAATGCGGATCGTCTTGGGGTTCCGGAGGATTTCTTCGCCAACCATGATCTCCATATTCACGTTCCGGCGGGAGCGATCCCGAAGGATGGACCTTCGGCCGGCGTGACCATGGCGACGGCCTTGGTTTCGCTGCTGACGAAGAAACGCATCACGCCGTTAATCGCGATGACTGGAGAGATCACGTTGAGCGGAAATGTTCTGCCGGTTGGGGGAATCAAGGAAAAGGTCCTGGCCGCCAAGCGGGCGGGGGTTCACGACGTGATTCTGCCCGCGGAGAACAAGATGAACGTGGAGGAAGACCTTACGCCCGAGCAACTCGAGAATCTGAGTGTTCATTACGTCAAGACGATTGACGAGGCGTTATGTATTTCCCTGCCAGAGGTAGCCCAAGGGCCTGCTGCCAGGATCATCCCGGCAGCGCCGCCCAAAGACCCGAAGCAGGAATACGGTCCGACCGAGCCCATCAAAGAGCCCGAGCCGGTGCATGATCGGGTGCTGACGCGAGCGTAGGCTGAAGTAATGAATATCAAATGCCAGTCCTTCGGGGCTGGCATTTTTGTTTGTGTTCCGCAAGCGCGGCGCATGAAGATGGGTAAATAGATCCTGAACTCGCAGCCTATTCACCGGACGGCTTCACGCCTGTCACGACGACTAGTGGCGAACGGTGGTGCGCCTGAATGCCCGTGAAGCCCGCGCGCTGGAGATATACGGTCAATTCCGAAGCATTGGAGAATCGTGGCATGTAAGGCGGTCGCTCCAAAAGTTTATAGCGGACTGAGTCGTGAGCAAACATATTCCAGCCGGCGTCTGACTCGATATCGATGATATCCATGAAAATTCGGCCGGCGGGACGCAGCACGCGAAATGCCTCTTGAGCGTACTGCCAGCGATCCATTTCGTCCAAGTGGATCAGCATGTTGGTGAAGTAGACCACATCGAATGAATCGTTTTCGAACTTGGAAAGTCCGACATCATGTAATTGAACGAAGCGGACATTCGGCAGCCCATCCAGGCGGCGGGTGGCGTGCGCGAGCATATTGGCGGATATGTCCGCTCCAGTCCAGGTTGCGCAACACGGAGCCAATTCACGGCCGATGCGCGCTACGCCACAACCCACTTCCAGGACGTGATCATGGGGTCGAATGGGGGCAAGTTCCAGGAGATTCTGAACGGTTTTGGCAGCCGATTGGCGAAATTCGGTTTCATCCTTATGGCCCGCCGCAGCGGAATACGCTTCTTCGCGGGACGCGGTGAGCGAGTCCCATGTGGCAGCGTACTGCCGGCGATGAAGATGCGATAACGGTGGAAAGCGGCGACTCCGGGAAGATCGCACCGAGAATCCCCACACAAATGAGGAGGTAGCCCATGCCAGAGCCGCCAGCAACTTATACGGAAGGTTTATATCCGTGGCCAGGCTGGCGACAACAGCGATCCCACTCACCGAAACGGCCGCCACCGCCAACCAAGGGTAGGTCCGCAGCAAGTTGCCACCGAGGTGGCGGACTGAAGGCCACAACGCCTTCGAGGGCGCACTTTGTTCACGATTCACTGCAGTCCGGGTCGTCGCCACTGTATCCATCTTCCGTGGAGAATAACAATCGGGCGTTGCCGGTTTGTCTGGGATTTGTCAAAGAACAGCACGCGGAGATCCGAAATCGATGGATGCGGCATTACAGATATGTCTTTTGGCACTTCATCTTCTGCTCGCAGATAGGGAGAGCGCCACATTGCGCTTTGCGGATTGTTCTCCCTCAATCTGACGTCTGGAATGCAGCGACAGCCCGCAGCGGCAGGACTCGCGATACACTGAACGCCTGATGCGCGTGCGGGTGCTGTTCTTCGGTGTGTTGAAGGAGATTACCGGCAAATCGGTCGACGAGCTCGATTTGGCGGAGGGAGCTGTTGTGCGGCAGGCGCTCCAGCACTATGAATCGCAGTTTCCCGCTCTCAAGAATTTACTTCCTTCGTTAGCCATAGCAGTGAACCAGCAATACAGTGCGCCGGATGTAAGACTGAACGCCAACGACGAAGTTGCGTTATTGCCGCCCGTCAGTGGCGGCAATGCCGGTCCAGCAGAGGAGCACTCCATCCAAGCCAACGAAACGCATTATGCGGCCATTGTGCGGGAGCGAATTGACACGTCATCCGTACTCGCCAGAATGAAGCAGGGCGAAGACGGCGCAGCCCTCGTCTTTGAAGGGATTGTTCGCAATCAGACGCGCGGGCGCAAAACGCTGTATCTGCATTACGAAGCCTACGAAGAAATGGCTCTCACGCAACTGGAGTCGCTCGCATCGAAAGCTATCCAGCAGTTCAACATAAGGGACGTCAGCATCGTGCACCGACTTGGACGCCTGGAGATCGGCGAGACCAGCGTTCTGATTGTAGTGGGGTCGGCGCATCGGGCGGCGGCCTTCGAAGCGTGCCGGTGGTTGATTGATACGCTCAAGCGGACGGTTCCGATCTGGAAGAAGGAATTCTTCGAGGACGGTGCGGTCTGGGCGGACGGGGAACCATTTCCGGCAGATATCCCAAAAGCGCAATCCTGATGAGGCAGCCCTGACGCATGCCGCGCATCTAAGTGAGCGGGCTGCAACGTTATAATTCAGTCACTTAGCAACCGGCGAATGAGAAAACCCGCGACCAGCCTGCTGTCGGCCATCGGCTTTGTCTTGATCTGCAGTGTCTGCAGCGCCTGGGCGCAGCAGGCGCCGCCGGACCCCAGGACGGCAAATCCCAGCCGTTCTGATCATCCGTCCGAGCAACAATCCAAGCCCGACACGACGCTGAAGGTCGACGTGAATCTGGTCAACGTGTTCGTAACGGTGACCGACGAGCATGGAGCGCCCATCGCCGGATTGGCGAAGAACAACTTCATCCTCAAAGAAGACGACCGCGACCAGGAGATCAAAGTATTCGATCGCGAATCGCAACTGCCGCTGTCGATTGCGCTTGCGATCGACACGAGCTTGAGTACGCGGCATGACTTGCCGTTGGAACAGGCATCTGCGAAACGATTTGCGCACGAAATTATTCGGCCCATCGATGCACTGTCGGTGTACGCGTTCAGCGAAGTGGTGAACGAGGCGACGCCTGGGTATACGGCGGACTTAAAACGAATTGACGAGAGCATTGATCACATCCGCATGGGAGCGGCCACCGCGCTTTATGACGCTATATACCTTGCCTCAAGAGCGTTGGATCACCGCAAAGGCCGCAAAGTAATCGTTCTGATCACCGACGGGGGCGATACCATCAGCAAGATCGATTACAAACAAGCGGTAAGGGCTTCGGAAGAG
>JASLEQ010000146.1 GCA_030151135.1 Candidatus Sulfotelmatobacter sp.
ATTAGTATATTCGTGTATATCCTCATTCTATAACGAATTTGCCTAGTTCTGCCACGCTGCATCTTTTTTGGTGTTGAGATCAAAATTAGGGCTGAAATACCGGTTTCTGACGTCTGAGAAATGGAGATTATCAGATGTCGGCTACCCTAGAGCTCATCGGAACTCGGCCAAGCCGGTCTAGCCTGTACCTGAGAATCACTAAAGCCAAAAATCCCGAACAACAACCCCTCGCAGGGCTGTTCAGGCGACTCTGGCGCTTCCCCGAATACCTTCGGCTAGGGCGTGAGAGGCGGCGGAAACCACGAACCTCGGCGTAAGAAGCACGGTCAACGTTCCGTCGGGCCTTCGCGCAGGCTTGTCTCACCGGGAACTGCGACCAGCGGCCCCCTTTAGAGCCTAAACTTCCTGCATGATACGCAGCGTTGCGCGCATTGTTTCTGGTGTTTCGCTGGTTCCGGGAGGCCGGGGATCTGATTTCTGGGAGAAAATCGGCTTCGCTGGACGCCATCGCAACAGGATCTCGCGCATGCCGAATTGTCGAACGACCGGAAGCTTGGTGCGCGGCCGCCGTTTGTTGAAGATGAGATGACTTTCGACACTCTCGACAGTCTTCCCAATTCCCTTCTCTGCCGCATTCTCCGTGCGTGGCCCGAAGCTGTGTCCGTCCCTTTGATCCATCGAGACTGTTTTATGCTCGTGAGGCGAGCTTACCTGCTCAGAATGAGTTAGCTGGCCCCCAGGCAGCCATAAGTGCATATTTCATAACCACGTGGAAGCCATTCGCGGAACCTGTACCCCAACTTAAGGATCTCGTCGAACGGAATAGCACTCCAACGAACCTTTCGAACCCCTAGTGTTCACGCACTTTGGATATGCTATCGATCATCGCGATTCTCCGTGGAAGGGAGTTGATTGAGGGCCTGGAGCAACGGAGGAGCGGCGTCCGACCCGGGTGCTGCGGAGGGCTGGATTGCATCGGCCATATCGTGCTCATCGCGCCAGACTGCCGACTCAACCGCGAAGCGCGGCGCCGACGGGAACGGCCGGCGTAGTTCGCGATCGTAGCGCTCGAAATTGAGACCCCCGGGGTAGGCGGAGCCATCATGAACCGCACGAATTCCCGAAACACATTACCGAGTGTCCGCTGATTGAGGGGCTGCGCCGCATAACGACGAGCGATGGTCTCGACGTCCTCAGCTGGGCGACCGGTCATATCGAGAACTTCGCTAGTTGGTGCGCCCATCTCAAAGACGCTCGTCTTGTGGTCCTCGACGTAATAGCGAATATTGCTCAGTGTGGCGGTCGTTCCATCCGCCGCGCTTCTGGGCGAAGTTCAGGCGTAGAATGTTGCCCGGATGGACGTACTGATCTTCGCCGGAGGACGGCTGGAACCTAATCCCAGACATAGACGCGAGAGCCCAAGTGTGCCGGTGACCCATGATGTCGCAGATGTCATGGGAGGCGGCCAGATTCTGCGCAACGCCACGGTTACGCAGAACAGTGACAACACAATCAGCTTGGCAGGTCTGAAAATACAGTGGCACTGCGATCATCGGCCGAAGGCCTGAAGGGGTTGGCATCAATCTCCCTATCGACAGATTCACCGCTTGCACAATATAGCCGGCAAGGCCGGGAAGAAGGCGGACAACCTTCCCCGGCTTGAATCGAGATGCCTCAGAATGCGAAGACCACGCGAGGGGTCAGGACTAGGTAAGGCGAGCGATTTGGGCCCGCTCCTGGATCGACAAAGTACTGACCATCGGCAACCAAGACAAAGCTGCGAGACCAGGCCAGTTTGTAGTAGAACTCGGAGACGAGCTCGGCGGAACCGAAAATTGGATCGTCACCATACGCCGCGACTTGCAGGCGAGTAATTGCGGCGCCTATGGAGTCCGATTGCCGGCCGGAAAACGGAGCTTTAAGTACCATTCCGAATCCGAGGTGGTTGGTGAAGCTGTTCTCGTGGGCATTTCCCGTCCCCAATTGGAGAAAGGCGTCCAGACTTCGAGAGGGTTGCCCGTCTTCTTTTTCGGCTGACCCCCACAGGCGCTGTTCGAAGACGCTGTAAAATCCGTAGGTCCCCGCTACCTCCTTTTCATCTGCAGTCGAGAGCCGTTCATGCAAGTTCCAATATCCGACCTCGGCTTTTCCATCAACTCTTTCGGAACCTGCCGTCCATGTTTTTCCCACTTCGGCAAGCGCCATCTTGCCCCCAGTGGTTTGAAACCCGCCCAGAGTGATTCCGAACGAGGCAGGCAGCCGCACCGCCACGTCGATGCCTCCTTTGGGCTCCGGGTAAGTGGGAAATCTCATAATGGTGGGACTGTAGCCCATGGACGAGTTGAGGAAATCGGCTGCGGTCGCCACGGTGGCGAACCTGGTGTTGGCATCGATCTTGCCGGTTTGGACCTGCACGCGGTCGTTCCACAGGTTCTGCATCACCCAGGCTTCGTACAAGGTCGTTCTCGAATCGGCATCGATATTCGAATAAACCTGCGTTACCTCGCTATACCCG
>JASLEQ010000645.1 GCA_030151135.1 Candidatus Sulfotelmatobacter sp.
GCCGTCGCCTTCGATCAGGTCCACATGCGCACGGCTGTCCGAGAGGAACGAGAAATATCCATATTGGCCGGATGCAACGCGCACAACTTCCGGATCGATTTCGTAGAAGCGATAGACATCGCCCGGCAGGCCGTAGGCCGCCAGCGTGCCTGCGCCCAATCCGATCCCGCCAAGACGCAAATTGTGGTTCTTGACCGGGTCGTCCTGATGGCGCGGGAAGTTCAAGAGCAGAAGCCCTACGCCGCTCGTCTTGTTGTAATACATCGTCGGATATCCGCGCAGGTCCTTCGACTCAAACTGCAATCCATGCATCGTGCTGGAGTGCGTGAATACCAACGCGTTGAAGCGCGAGTCCGGCATCTGCTTTTCGCTGACGTATAGCGTTCCGTAAAAATTGCGGTGTGCCCAGCTGGCTTGCCGGTATTGTGACGTGCCTGCCCAGATCAGCATCAGGCTGGCCGCGCCTACGCCGGTAAACAGCGTCCATCGCGCCATCTTCGGCGCCTGCCCCGCCAGCAGTGTTCCCACTCCCTTCGACCGGAAGGCGAGCGCGGAACAGATCAGCGTGATGCCGGTGAGAGTTGCCCACACTCCGTTCGACAAAAAATGTTTGAGCGAATCCGAATCGTTGCCCAGCCAGAAACATGCGGTAAGAATGATCCACAATCCTAAGGTCACAGCGATCATCGGATTGTTGCGGTTCGCCCACGAAGAAGCATCCCTGGTCGCCATCACGGCCATCGCAATCAGCGACGCGGCAATTCCCAGGTGCATCTCCCAATTGCCCATGAAAATGAACGGAGCGACCAGGTTTACAAATGCGCTCCCCGCGACCCCACCCAAGGCGATCATCAGATAAAACGCGGTCAAGTGCTGCGGCTGCGGACGGCGCCGGTACAGCTCGCCATGGCAGAACATGCAGCAGGCGAATTCGGTGACCAGAAATCCCGTGATAAATACCCACAGGTGCAGCCCGAGTCCGCGATAAAACATCAGCGCAAAAAGGGCTGTCGCTAACAGGAAAGGATGGAACAGGCCTCGCCGATACCAGCGCGGATGATCAAAGCAAATAATGAACGAAAGCAGGTAGACCGCGAGTGGGAGCATCCAGAGCAGCGGGACCGGCGCCAGGTCGGCGGTGATAAAGCGTGAGATCGCCAAAAGCATCAGCGACCCGAGCGCGGATAATCCGAACCAGGAGAACCGGACGGTCCGGCTGGGCTTGTCCGCGTTTTCAGGGACGGCCGCAGCGGCCACGTTCCGTCCAGTCGCATCCTCCTCCTTCTGCCTGCTGATCTTCAACGCCAGCGTGATCGCGGCGAGCGCGTACACTCCGTAACCGGCGCACCACAGCCAGGCTTGCGTATTCAGCCGGAACCAGCGCTCGAAAATCGCTGGATAACTCAGCAGCCCGAGTAACGACCCCGCATTCGACAGTGCATATAAACGGTAGGGCGATTCCCCCGGACACGCCTTCGTAAACCAGTGCTGCATCAGCGGACCAGTAGTGGCCAACACCGCAACTCCGGCTCCCACGCTTACCAGCAGCAGCCTTAAAATCAGCCACACCGCAATTTCGCCGTTTTGCGGTTTCCACCAATTTCCAGGGGTGATCGGCGACGGCCAAGCCAGGGCTGAAAACCCCATCAGGAGCAGGGAAGCAAGAAGTACCGCGACATGCAACCGGGACTGCGACCTCAATGGAAATTGACGCACACTGCCGTGCGCATACGCGTATCCCGCCAGCAATGTCGTTTGAAAGAAGAAGAGGCATGTCGCCCACACGCCTGCGCTCCCTCCAAACCAGCGCAAAATGTACTTGCCCAGCAGTAGTTGCACGCTGAAGAGCAGAAAAGCGCCCAGAAAAATCACCACCCCGAACAGCCCGCGCGACACGCTGGAGGAATTCTGCGATTTGGATTGCGCCGGAACTGTTTCCGGTGCCACTGCGGTACCCGTTACGTTCACGATGGGCGATCCTTTGCCGCCATCCTAACAAAGCAAAACCTGCGGATTCCCCGTGATGTTGCTGAGTCGCAATACTTTGGTAACCGTCACCGCCTTCTGATTGTCCCGAATGGACAATCGCGCCGACCACCGCTTCGCGGAGGATTCAGTCGCGAGGGGCGCGGGCCCGCTTTGCAGAACAATGACCGGTGAATTCAGAATTGAGTGATCTGAAAGCCTTTGAGACTCGGGCGAATACTCTAGGTGGCTCTCGTCATCCTGCCCCGGCGTTATCAACAAGCCGACTGGCCCGTTTCTTGCCTTGAAGAAGCGAAGTAAAAGTTTCCCCGTGGCGGGAAATTCCTACCGCTGCACCATTTCCATTCCTATGTATTTTGAATCACTTACAAACGGCATGCCGGTTGCTTAATGTAATGGCAGACGAAGTGGCGCGCAACGGGGTGCTTCAGAGAATAACTTCGGCCAGAGGTTTTCTGTGAGCACCCCTTGCTTTATCTGACGCTTGGTCGGCCCTCCCCACCCTCGTTTCAGCGCTAAGAACTATTAAGGATGCAAAAGTGCCCGGTTCTTCCGGCGAGCGCTTCCTTCCCGCTACCGAGATAAGACTGGAAAAACTAAATTGAGCGGGTCCAGAAAGCCCGCTGATTCTATGCTCGGACTTCTGACTTCCTGACTTCGTTACGCCAGCGCAACCTGCGCCTTGATATCGATCCCGGCCGTGCGCAAGAGCTTGGCGACGGCATCCTGCTTCATCCGCGACGCGTCAAATTGCACGCGAATGGTACGCTCCTTGTCGTTAAGCCGCACGCGCTGAATCCCGTATACCTCACGCATGCTGTCGATGGCGCGCATCTCGTTCTCGCCCGGCTGGGCACCGTAGCTGTAAACCACGTCCAGGTAGGTCATTCGGTCAAACCCTTCATTATGATGAATCTGGATGGCGGCAGAACATCCCGCTGAATCCAATATAGTCGATCTTCGATCCAAACGAATAGACTTGACCGTCGACCCAATGAGCACTTCGAATACAGCCTCGGTCTCCGCCCGCGATCCCGTCTGCGGCATGAGCGTGAATCCCGCAACGGCAAAACATGTTCACGAGCACGCAGACACGAAGTACTACTTCTGTTGTGCCGGGTGCGTCGATAAATTCAAATCCGATCCGGCGAAATATCTGAGCAAGCAGCAGACCGGGCTGGTGACGCTGGGAATGCCCTCGCAGCCGAAACCTCCGGAAGCGCCGAGCCCCGCAATTGCCAGCCGCAAATCGGACGCCGCAGGCCCCTTTTACGTCTGCCCGATGTGTCCCGAGGTGCGCGAGACCAAGCCGGTACCGTGTCCCTCGTGCGGCATGGCACTTGAGCCGGAGAATCCGCTGCCGGCAACGCGTACCGAGTTCACTTGTCCGATGCATCCCGAGATCGTCCGCTCCGAGCCAGGATCGTGTCCGATCTGCGGCATGGCGCTCGAACCCCGCACCGTCACCGCCGCTGAGGAAGAGAATCCTGAACTCCGCGACATGACACGCCGGTTCTGGATCGGTGTGATCCTGACCGCGCCGCTGCTCATCTTCGCAATGGGCAGCATGATGCTGACGCGAGACTTCCCCCGAATGGCGCTGCCGTGGATCGAGTTCTTTCTCGCTACTCCGGTCGTGCTCTGGTGCGGCCTGCCATTCTTCCAGCGTTTCTGGACCTCGCTCGTGAACCGCAGTCCAAACATGTTCACGCTGATCGGGCTCGGCACTAGTGTTGCCTATATCTACAGCGTCGTCGCCACCATCGCACCGGGAATATTTCCCCAATCGCTGCGCCGCATGGGTGGATATCCCGACGTGTACTTCGAGGCGGCGGCTGCCATCACGACCTTGGTCCTGTTAGGCCAGGTAATGGAGCTCCGTGCCCGCAGCCGCACCAGCGCCGCAATCCGGGCCTTGCTCGATCTCAGTCCAAAGACTGCGCGGCTCGTCGCTCCCGACGGTACAGAGAAAGACATTCCCCTCGATCACGTCCATCCTGGCGATAAGCTGCGCGTGCGTCCCGGAGAAAAAGTTCCCGTCGACGGCTTGGTCGTCGAAGGCCGCAGTTCCGTCGACGAGTCGATGATCACCGGCGAATCCATCCCGGTCGAGAAAGAGCAGGGAAGCAAGGTCATTGGCGCGACCATCAACGCAACCGGATCCTTCATCATGCAGGCCGAGCGCGTCGGCTCCGAAACGCTGCTCGCGCGCATCGTGCAGCTCGTCGGCCAAGCCCAGCGCAGCCGCGCTCCCATCCAGCGCCTCGCCGACCGCGTTGCCGCGTGGTTCGTGCCCACCGTCGTCGCGATCGCGGTGATCACCTTCGTCGCGTGGTTCTTCTTCGGCCCGCAGCCGCATCTCGCGAACGCCATCGTCAACGCAGTGGCCGTCCTGATCATCGCCTGTCCCTGCGCTCTCGGTCTCGCGACTCCGATGGCAATCATGGTTGGCACTGGCCGCGGGGCGCATGCCGGCGTCCTGATCAAGAACGCCGAAGCACTGGAGACTCTGGAGAAGGTCGACACGCTGGTCATCGACAAAACCGGCACGCTGACCGAAGGCAAGCCGCAACTCGTAGGGATGTCAGCGACCGGCCATGGCGATCCGCTTGAAATGCTGCGCCTGGCGGCGAGTCTGGAACGCGCGAGCGAGCATCCCCTGGCAGCGGCGATCGTGACTGCCGCAACAGAAAAACAGCTCCGGCTCTCCAAGGCAACGGACTTCACCTACGGAATGGGCAAGGGCGTTCAGGGCATCGTCGACGGCAAGAGAGTCGCAGTGGGCAATCTGCCATTCCTGCATGAGGTTGGAGCTTTCGCCTCGTCTCCGGCTCCAACCGCGGTCTTGGCGCCAGAGCGCGCTACTCAGGTGGGCGTGGCGATCGACGGCAAATACGCGGGCGCTCTGACCATTGTCGATCCGCTCAAACGCGGGGCCAAAACAGCCGTCGAGGATTTCAAGAAGAACAAAGTCCGAGTCGTCATGCTTACAGGCGACCGCCGCGAAACGGCCGCACAAATCGCGCACTCGCTCGGCATCACCGAATTCGAGGCCGAAGTTCTTCCCGAGGGCAAATCCGAAGTCGTAAAAAAACTTCAGCAGCAGGGAAGAGTGGTCGCGATGGCCGGCGACGGCATCAATGACGCCCCCGCGCTCGCGCAAGCCGACGTGGGCATTGCGATGGGCACTGGCACCGACGTTGCCATGGAGAGCGGCGGCATCACTCTCGTCAAAGGAGATCTCTCGGGAATCCTGCGCGCGCGCCGCCTCAGCCAAGCCACCATGCGGAACATCCGGCAGAATCTTTTCTTTGCGTTTATCTACAACGCCCTGGGCGTACCGATTGCGGCAGGCATCCTGTATCCGTTCTTCGGAATCCTGCTGAGCCCGATTTTTGCCGCGGCCGCAATGAGCTTCAGCTCAGTCTCGGTGATCACGAACGCACTGCGCCTGAGACATGTAAAGTTGTGACGAAATCCGATCCCTCCTTGTGAACTAGTTCATGGGCTGATCCCGCATTTTTCCCGAAAGGGAACTGGAAAGCATTTGCGAGGTATCCCCCCCTCCCCGCGTCTATTTGAATCATGTAGTTAGCGGAAAATTCATAAGTAATCTATGGCGCTCAACAAGTTACGGGCAAAATCTTGA
>JASLEQ010000649.1 GCA_030151135.1 Candidatus Sulfotelmatobacter sp.
GCGGCACTTTCGCGCATGGGCCAGCTCTGGTTGGGCGGGAACGCCCGAACTGCTGGACGTAAGTGTGTTTCATTTTGCCCTGCTTCTCACGCGTGACGGCGAATTCGTCCGCGCTCTTTACTTGTTTGCACCGGAAGCCGCCAAAGCAGGAAACGATCCAACATTAGCCGAGGCAATGGGACTGGCGGCGCTTCGAATGCCCAATCTACCCGAGGACTATGATCCCCGGAAACGGGAGATGGTCTGGCTCGCGGGCGAGGCTGCCGTGTACGAAGCGCAGCAACCACATGATTTTTCGCGGGCTGAAGAGTATGCGGCGAGATTAGTCTCCCGCTATTCCCAAGAGCCCGAAGCGCATTACTTTCGCGGAACTTTGTTCAGTCTGGAAAACAAGAACGACGCGGCGGAGCAGGAATATCGACAGGTTTTGCAAAGATCGCCGCAACACGTCCCTGCACTCATAGCCCTTGCCGCGATTGACCTCGACAAAAACGAACTCGCAGAAGCAACCCAGTTTGCCAGACAGTCTGTGGAGCGGGAACCACACAACGCGGAAGCCCACCATGTTTTGGGTCGGGTGTTGATGGCGAGCCGGCAGTTTGAAGCCAGTGCGAAAGAACTCGAAGCCGCTCGCCAACTTGCCCCGGACAGTCCACTGGTGCGAAGCCATCTCGCAATGGTCTACAACCAGCTTGGACGCAGCGAACAGGCAAAGCAGGAATTGGCCGTGTTCCTTCGTCTGAAAAATCAAGAGGGTATCCTGTCCCCACCGGACGAACGGCTTCGCAGCCGCGCATCGGAGAAAGCGCAATGATTGCCTCCACGACAATTGCGATCTGCTTGATGCTTCTTCCGGGCCAAGCAGTTGATAAAGCGGTTCAGCTCAAAGAGCGGAGCATTCACTCCACCTTTGAGGAGTTGTCGCACGCGGCAGACCGCGCCCGTGAAGAAAATCGCGACGACGATGCCATCCGCCTCTATAAACAGGCATTGACGAGGCGGCCCGACTGGGAACAAGGCCTGTGGTCCCTCGGTAGTCTGCTCTATCAAAAAGAGCAGTACGCCGCAGCGCGTGACATCTTTCGAGAGTTTATGACTCAGCGTCCCGACGCCGGTCCGGGATGGGCTTTGCTCGGCATCAGCGAATTTCAAACCAGGCAATATCCACGAGCCCTTGATCATTTACAGCGTGCGATGGCCGTTGGAATGGGCGATCGACAGGAACTCACGCAATCTGTTTTTTATTTTGCCGTTGTCTTGTTAACTCGGTTCGACCATTACGACGACGCCATGGACATGCTGGTCAGGATGATTCCGAATAGCCAGATTCCTCTTTTGACCGAGCCCGCCGGCCTGGCTGGACTTCGATTGCCCTTGCTTCCGTCTGAGATTCGCGAAGATCGGCGCCAGTTAGTCGATCTGGCTGGAGAGGCTGTCGTTCTGTCGCAAACCAAGCACTATGAAGACGCCGAGACTAAATTCCAGCAGCTAGTTTCGTCCTATCCCAATGAGCCCGGCGTACATTTTCTTTACGGCGCGTACCTGATGCCGCTTCATCCTGAAGACGGGATTCGCGAAATGCAGCGTGAACTTCAGATTTCACCGTCGCACGTTCTCGCGCGCGTCAGGCTGTCGGAACAATATCTGGCATGGCAGAAGCCGGACGATGCTTTGTCTCTGGCGGAGGACGCGATCAAGCTTGAGCCGAAGCGCGCATCGCCTCACATGTTGGCGGGTGAAGCGCTCGTCGCTAAGAGCGATCTGGCCGGAGGCATACGGGAACTGCAGATCGCCCGGGACCTGGATCCTCCAAATAGCCGCGTACATTGGGATCTAATGCGCGCTTACATATCGGCTGGACGCAGCGAAGACGCACAGCGGGAGAAGCAACAGATCGAACAGTTGAATCGCCCTGAGTCGGAGAGCAGTTCTACACGGGAAGTAAAGCCTGAATGAGCCCACGACACCATCGTAGAATTCTTGCGCTTTGTGGTCTGGGGCTGATCACTCTGGTAGCGAGCAAGTTAACGCCGCAGGAAACGACATCGCCAATTCACTTCGCGTTTCACCCGATTGCGTTTTCCCTGGATAGTTGCGAGACACCCCAAAGACATGCCCCGGAAACGATGGCAGGCGGAGTCGCCGTCTTCGATTATGACCGCGATGGACGCCCGGATATTTTCTTCACAAATGGCGCCAATATCGACAGTTTGAAAAAAGATTCTCGCAAATACTGGAACCATCTGTTTCGGAATAATGGAGACGGTACTTTCACCGATGTGACCGAAAAAGCAGGGCTCGCCGGAACGGGCTTCGATGTAGGTGTCGCGGTCGGCGATTACGACAATGATGGCTATGACGATTTGTTCGTAGCGGGGGTCTATCGTAATACCCTCTACCGCAACAACGGCGACGGAACCTTCACGGATGTAACCGAAAAAGCGGGATTAGCTCAACCCGACAAACAATTCGGCCCCCTCTGGGCCGTCGGGGGGGCTTGGGTCGATATCAACAATGATGGACTGCTCGATCTGTTCGTAACCAACTATCTCAGTTGGGATGGCAAGAAGGAGCCTGACTGTAAATTCGACGGCAAACCAGAATATTGCCATCCAAAGTTCTACAAGGAACTGCCAAGCCAATTGTTCCTGAATAAGGGGAACGGCAAATTCGAAGACATTGCCGAAGAAGCCGGTATACGCGCACATCCGGGTAAAGGAATGGGGGTGGCGATTGCCGACTATGACAATGACGGACTGCCAGACATCTTTGTCGCGAATGACAAGCTGTTCAACTTCCTTTTCCATAACAAAGGCCATAACAAGTTCGACGAGGTTGCCTTTGAGGCGGGAGTCGCACTCCCGGAGCACGGAAATCTGATTTCCGGGATGGGTACCGATTTCCGTGACCTTAACAATGACGGCTATCCCGATATTGCAGTAGCCGCTCTGCAAAACGAAACTTTCCCCGTCTTTCAAAATACCGGCAAGGGCAGTTTCACCGAGATCACTTCCCGTAGCGGAATGACGAGAATGAGTGATCCAATGTCCGGATATAGCGTGAACATCGGAGACTTCGACAACGATGGATGGAAAGACATCTTCATCAGCCGCGGCGATGTAGCTTCTCCGAACATGGCAATCCGAATCAAGATTGACCAAAACAACACCGTATTTCGTAACCTCGCGGATGGTAAGTTCGCGGCCCTGACCGCCGGCGCGGGATTCGAGGCGCAGCCACCAAGGCGCCATCGAGGCGCAGCAGTCGCTGATTTCAACCACGACGGGAAGTTAGACGTGGTAGTTACGGCGCTGAGTGCACCTGCCGAAATCTGGATCAATGACAGCCCTGGCGCTCACCACTGGTTAGAGTTCGCGCTGCAGGGAACGAGGAGTAACCGCGACGCAATCGGTGCGAAGATCAAGATCACAGCCGGAGGAAACACTCAATACAACCACATGACCACTGCATCCGGCTACGCTTCGTCAAGCGCTGGCCCCGTACATTTTGGGCTTGGCGATGCGAAGATCGCAGACGAAGTGGAGATCCGCTGGCCCTCCGGAGCGACCCAATATCTTAAGAGTGTCCCCGCTGACCAGGTAGTTGCGGTAAAAGAGCCAGAGCATCCTTGATCAAGGCTCGGGATCGGGCTGTGGTCCCTTGCTGCGAGCCTTCGCATTCAGGGCGAGAACGATTTTACGTTCGCGTTCGCTGTCTTGCGGTCGATTCAATCGAGAATAAACCTTCGCGAGTTGCAGGTGGACTTCAACAAAGTCGGGCCAACGCTGCGCCACTGTTTCCAGCCGTTTTCGTGCATCTTCCAGGTCTCCCATTGCCGCCTTCAATGCACCGACCTGAAATTGAGCCCCAGCAGAATCTGGGCG
>JASLEQ010000650.1 GCA_030151135.1 Candidatus Sulfotelmatobacter sp.
CTTCCAACGGAAGCGCGAGCCACTTGCCGTCTTTCGAAATGACTCCCTGGATGGCCTGCCAGAGGGGAATGCGATCGCCTGCTATACGGGCAAGCAGCGAAGAAGGCCCACTCTCCGGACGCGCGGCACGCAGTTCGTAGTCGGCCAACCCGTTTGAGTTCCGCAGAGGCACAATGTAATAGAGGGTCGATTCGTCCGGTGAAACGGCGGGTGCGCGGGCATTGTCGGAACGCACTACTGTCGGCGGCCCCCCCTCCACCGGTACTTTGAGCAGCCGAAAGCCGCTGGCAGTGTTTTGCAGGAAGGCATCTGCATAATAGAGCCACTTACTGTCGAAGGACCAAGCAGCCCAGCCCCCCTCCTGAAAAGCGACGCGCGCGCCACTGCCATCAGGATGAATGACGGAATACACCGAGTGGATTCTCTCGCCCGGCATGGTGGTGTTGAAGGTGATCAGAGTTCCGTCCGGAGACCAGATCGGAACGCCCATCACACGGTCCGAAGACTTTTCGTAGGTGATCTGGTGAGCTTCCGAAGTCTTCAGATTCATCATCCAGAGATTGCCGTGGCCCCCGTTGTCAGAAAGATACGCCATCATGGTGTCATCGGGGTTCAAGGTTGGCGTTTGCACCTGGCCGGTCTGTTGCGTAATGCGAACGGCGTGGCGGACATTGTCGGCCGCAGACCCATCGACGGGAAACTTCCAGATGTCGAAATGGGTATGCTTGCGGCTGGCGACGAGGTGTCCGGCCTGATCGATATCGGGACTTTCGTCCGCGGAATCACCAAAAGTGAGTTGTTCGGGCTGGCCGCCGTTCGCGGAAACCATCCACAGATGCATCGTCGGAAGATAGAGCAGCGTGCTGCCGCGAGCGGAACTGTAAACGATGCGCGAGCCATCGGGCAGCCAAGCCAGTCCGCCGATCAAAATGTTGTCAAAGGTGATCCGGCGTGGAACTCCGCCGCGGGCCGGCATGAGATATAAATCGTCGCTGAAATTTTCCGGACCTTCGATGTAAGCGATCTGGCTGTCATCGGGAGACCAGCGTGGATTGGTAAAGCGCGGGCCAATGCTCCGCTCTGTCAGGACTCGGGGATCATTGCCGCTGCGGTCGGAGGCGACCAGTTGCATTTTTTCATCCGCCAGACGAAAAAACAATAACTGCTTACCGTCGTGACTGATCTCGGCGCTGCTCATGGCGGAGGTAAGGAGACGAGGTGGGCCGCCGAGCGCCGACACTTCCCAAATAGCCCCTTTCGTGGAGCCTTGCGAAGGAGGCGTGTAGTACACGATGGACGCCGAGTCGGGAGACCATCTTGGCTCCAGATGTTTTCCGGCGTCATGCGTAATCTGTAGCGGCGGCCCGCCCGCCAGCAAGCGAATGAAAATCTGACGCGTGCCGGTCATATCGCTGACGAATGCGACCGACTTACCATCCGGCGACAACGCCGGACTTTCTTCCATTCCGGCCAAATCGGTGAGGCGCACAAACCGGATCGGCTGACGACGCGTGGCAATTCTGCCCCGATACCACCAGCCGATGCTAGTGGCTGCCGCAAGCATCACCACTGCGGCGATAGCCCAGCCAATCCAACTCGCAGTCGCTGATCCCATTGGATGAATTGCGTGGCTGTCGTCCCATGAAAGTATTTCCAGATGAAAGGCGAGGTCTTCCGCGGATTGGAAACGTTCGCGAGGATTCTTCTCGAGACACCGGCGGACTATGCGATCGAGTGCCATCGGAATCTCTCGTCCTGAGGATCGCAGGTCGGAGGGATCATCCTTGAGGATCGCGCTGGCGCGGTCGGCCGCGCTCGGTCCATCAAAAGCCCGCTTACCTGTCAGGACCTCGTACAAAACAGCGCCCAGGCTGAAGATGTCGGATCGCGCATCAACTTTTTCTCCGCGGACCTGCTCAGGGGACATGTATCCGGCGGTGCCAAGCACAACACCAGAGCCAGTTCGATCAAGCTCTACGTGGGTGATGGTGTCGTCGCCGGACTCGGGAGCCGTCAGTTTCGCCAGGCCGAAATCAAGAACCTTCACCCTGCCGTCGTTGCAGATGAAGATATTGTCGGGCTTCAGGTCGCGGTGAATGATTCCCTTCTCATGCGCGGCCGCCAGGCCTCGTCCAACCTGCATGGCGCAATCGGCAGCCTTGCGGGGAGAGAGCGCGCCGGCATGAAGACGATCGCGCAGCGACGCCCCATGCAGCAATTCAGTGACGAGATAGGGGCCATTGTCGTGAGTCCCGATGTCGTAGATGGCGAGGATGTTGGGATGATTCAAAGCGCCGGCAGCCCTTGCTTCCTGCTCAAACCGGCGGAGTCGATCCTGATCGCGGCAGAAGACGGCGGGCAGGATTTTGACGGCGACCTCGCGCTCGAGGCGCGAATCCCGGGCGCGATAAACCTCGCCCATGCCACCCGCCTTAATTGGGGCGACGATTTCATAAGGGCCGAGTTTGGTTCCGGCCGCCAAGTGCATGGGACGGATCATAGCTGAAATTGAAGGAAGGAGCGCGGTTTCGTATGGCGCGGGAATCTCCGACCAACTACTTCAAAGCAGTGGAAAACGAAGGTTCCCGATGCGAATCGCAAAGAAAAAGTTGCATTTTCCACGGTGCCCAAAGTAATATGCATTTAGGAAGCGCGACAGTAAGGCGTTTTCCAGATGAAGAGCAGCCCTGTACCGCCCGGTTCTCACTTCCAATATCGCTTTACAACTTTGGCGAACAAAACTCGACGCAAGAAGCGGATTCGTCCGCCTCATCCCGGTTCGGAGAGTTCAACATGGCGTGGTACGCGTATTGTCTTACCGAGCATCAAACCCTCCCAAATGGAACTCGCACTCGCCGTCCTTTTCTCCTGGAAGGTGTACAAGGAGTTAATGGCGCCGCGGTTCTAAGCTATCCCAGTGGTGAATTTGCTGTAATTGTGAGCGAATACGACCACGCAACCGGCCAACTGGATCAAAAGGTGGCCATTGAACATGCACGGGTAGTTAGTAACTGCTTCCGCAACTCCACGGTCCTGCCGTTTAAGTTTGGGACAATATTTGACAGCGACGACGCGCTCCGCCAAGCTGTCCGCGTCAACCGGCGCGCGTTCGGGCAGAGCGTGGCAAGGCTGCGCGGCAAGTCCGAAATGCACATCAAACTGGTGGTTCGTGACGGATCGCTTCGCGAGGCCATGATCGACATCGAGCTTCCCGACACGGTCGGGGGCGACTATCTCTCTAAACTGCGCGTCAAGGCGTCGCGGGAGAGAGAACGCCAGACGAAGGCACGCGCTCTTTCCGTTCAGGTCCACAAGCTGTTCAATCCGCTCGAGGAAGAGGTCAGCTGCAAGAAGGTTGCCCCAGAGGGCATGCTGATCGACATCGCCCACCTGATCGATACCAAGAGCGTGGAAAAGTACCAAAACCGCTATTCGACGGCTGCCAAGCAGTTGAAGAACTGCGAAGTTTCGGTGAGCGGACCCTGGCCTCCGTATCACTTCCTGCCCGGCAAGCTCCGCACAGTGGCCGGCAACAGCTAACTGATCTCCGGGGATATGAAGACGGCCCATGGCTCATCCGTGGGCCGTTTCTCTTTTGGCATGGTCGTGCACGGAATATGCATTGTTCTGCACTTCCGTTTTATGGGGCGGAATGCGGGGCAGTTTAGGAATTGCGATCCGCGTTGTTTATGCATCGCATTTACAATGAGTTAGGGATCCATGTGATCTGACGCACAGCCTCCGGCGGATTTGGCGCAGCAAATGCTTTATTCCCATGTACTAAGAGGCCGCAAACTCCTAGCTATGCCCCTCACGCTCAATGTAGAGCGATACTTCCAGATAAGCCGTTCTGGCTGGCGGAACGGCGCCAAGCTTCGCCTTTCCTGACATTGCCCACCAATTTCGCCTCTTGAACGTGGCCCCGAAAGGGGCCATTTTTATTGGCTGCGTCCGCCCGCAAACTTAGCCTCATCGTCGGTTGGTGGTGTGCCGGAATGACAAGATGCGTGGGGATTCCGTTATCATGGCGGCTCGCATGGCTTCCAATGCCAAACCGGTAAGGAACTCGCGCCGCGCACTGACGGAAATCCTGCTTTTCGGACTTGCCGGCGGCTTTCTTATTACGGTCCTCAAGTTCACCGAATACCGGTTTCTTGTGGTTGAGCATTCGGTGGAGATTTATGCGGGGCTTATTGCGGCGGTGTTTGCGGCGCTGGGAATCTGGCTGGGGCTCACGCTTACCCGCAATAAGGTGCAGATTGTTCGGGAACCCGCGGAGCCTTTCACTGTGGATGGGCAGCGGCAGGGCGCACTTGGCATCACGCCACGAGAACTGGAGATCCTGGGACTGATTGCGGCGGGCCTCAGCAACCGGGAGATTGCAGAACGGCTGTTTGTCAGCGAGAACACGGTGAAGACACATTCCAGCCGGCTGTTCGACAAGCTTGGGGCGAAACGTCGGACACAGGCGGTACAACTTGGAAAAGAAGCCCGTTTGATCCCATGAATCGTCGCCCGAAAGTCAGCTTTTCGCGTTTTTCAACAAAATCACCCGAAGGTATGACGACAATTCCGCGGTCCCGAAGGGAGGATTGGGGGGTAAGAATTCCATTTGCTTCAGGAGACCGAGTTTTATGAAAAAGACGGTGCTGACATTCGGGATTATTTCGGGCCTGATCCTGGCCGTGATGATGATCGCGACCGTTCCCTTCCTTCATAAGGTGGATGAAGACAAGGGTCTGATCATCGGCTACACGACGATGGTGCTGGCCGGGCTGTTGGTATTCTTCGGGATTCGTTCTTACCGGGAGAATGTCTCCGGCGGCCGAGTCACGTTCGGACGGGCGTTTACGGTCGGCATTCTTATTTCTCTTCTCTCGTGCTGCTTTTACGTGGGGACGTGGGAGGTTCTTTATTACAGGTTCATGCCGGACTTTGCCGAGAAATACGCGACACAGATGGTGGCTCACGCCAAGGCATCGGGAGAGAGCCAGGAGAAAATCGACGAGACGACGCGTCAGGCGGAGCAGTTTGCCCGGAATTATCACAATCCCTTCTATAACGTGGGGATGACTTTCCTGGAAGTTTTCCCGGTGTTTCTGGCGATCACGCTGCTCTCGGCGGGGATACTGAGGAAGAAGCCAGCGGCTACCGTGGCAGGCTAAGTCCGCTCTACTGAAATTAAGCGGTGTGAACAGGGCAAAATCAGTTTTTGAGAATGAGCGGCATTGCCGCCGAACAATCACGAAAGGAAGACAGGTATGAGCCAGCCGGGCCGTATCATTGGGATTGGTGGAATCTTTTTTAAGTCGGCCAATCAGAAGGAAATGAAGGAGTGGTACGCAAAGAATCTCGGGTTTACGGATAACGGCTATGGTGTCACGCTCCCGTGGCGCGAAAAAGACAATCCTGAAAATGAGCAGATGACAATCTGGAG
>JASLEQ010000673.1 GCA_030151135.1 Candidatus Sulfotelmatobacter sp.
GATGACTCCCACTCGGGCGGAACGAGAGGCCATCTTCGATTCAATTTGATCGGGCGCAATAGATGAAGTATTGGTATCCATAGTTATTCACACATCCTTATGGTCTCGGAGTCGTGAAGACCACCCAAAAACCTTTTTTAAACAGCGCGATACCGAACAAGAGCAAGACCGGCCTGCATGCGGAATGTTATGATGCGCGAGCTTTGTTGTCTGAGTTCGGCCAAGAGCATCACCGCAGGACTCGAAATTTCCCTTGTTGACTAGTCCCTCAAGAAAGCTTGGTTTGCGAATGTCCGCAGCGCAACAGTCGGAAGAAATCGATGCACTGACCTCGATTTGGGAGCGCGCGCTCCGTCGTGGCGCAATCGGAACGAGCGACGATTTCTTTGACATGGGAGGCAATACGTGTGCGGCCATCCACATCTTTTCGGAAATTGCTGATAAGTTTGGCTGCCATCTCGCTCCCGCAACGATCTGCGAGGCATCCACGATTGCATCCCTGGCGCAGGCGATTGCAGCGCCGAAGTCCCTTGGGTCGCTTGTACCGCTCAATGTCGGACGCGAAGATCCGCCACTTTTCGTGACGCATGGGATTGGCAGCAGCGTCGTCGACCTTGTTCCACTCGCCCGTCACGTAAAAACAATTCACCCGATTTACGGGATGGAGGGGCGTGGAAATAACGGCCGGGATATTCCATTGGATCGGATCGAAGTGATGGCAAAATCATTTGTCGATTCGGTTCGAACTATTCAGAGCAGAGGCCCTTACTACCTGATCGGGTATTCTCTCGGTGGACTCGTCACATTGGAGATGGCGCAGCTGCTTTCGCAATCTGGTGAAGATATCGGCTTTTTGGGGTTGCTGGACTCGTATCCGGATCGTCGCGCGCTGTCGATTGGCCAACATGTGCGTTTGCTCGGTCAACTGGCTCGGCGGAAATTGCGATATCGGAACTCTGCCCCCACCACCTCCCAAACCCACGCAGAAGACGGTGGCCTCGGCGGCGCGATGCAGCGCGTGAAGGAGGCACAGTATCGTGCGCTGCGCAATTACCGGCCGCGTTTCTACGACGGCAAAGTGACATTCATCAGAGCCGCCGTACCTTCCTACTTTCCTAAAGATCCTGTCCCGGTATGGTCTCCGCTGGTAAGAGATCTAACGGTCGAAACCGTGCCCGGCGACCATGTGGGATTGCTGAGTGCCCAAGTTGTAGAGGTGGCTTCGGCTTTGAGCCGTTCCCTGCAAGTTGCATCGCAAAAAGCTTAGGCTGCCCAAGAAACTCTGCTGTTGCCTCCCAAATGTGACGTGGATCACAGAGTTCTTTTGAGGATTCGCTGATACTGTCACCGAGCCACTTCGCCTCCCCGCTCGGCGCGTCCCCCACGGCCCGATCAGCAAGAGTTGGCTTATGGGACTTGGATGACGCCTCTAAAAACCGAAGAACTCGAAATCCTTTCGCGGCCTGAGTGGAAATCATTAAGCTACGCATCAACTTCGCGCCCGGCAGACGAAGTCGAGGTCCGCGTACTCCGCACGATCGAGGAGTTGAACGAATTGCGAGAGGTCTGGAATTCCTGGTGCGATGACCCCAATGCTGACCTTGCTTACTATCTCGCAACCGCCTCATGCCGCACGGACTTTGTTCGGCCGCACGTTATCGTAGTTTTCCGCGATGGCCAGCCCGACTGCATGTTGGTGGGAAAACTCGAATTCCGCCGTCTGCCATTCAAAATCGGCTACGCGACGGTCTTCGCCTCCAAGGTCAAACGGTTCTTCTTTCTCCAGGGAGGATTTTTTGGAAAACTGTCGCGGGAGAACTGTCGCCTAGTCGCTCGTGAACTGAAGCAATGTCTCGAGCGTCGCGAAGCCGATATGGCGGAGTTCATAAGGCTGAACAAAGATTCGGAACTATCTGAAGCGTTAGAATCCGAGTTCGGTTCTCTTCAGCGCGGCCATTTCACTCCCATCCATGAACATCGTTGGGTCGAATTGCCTGAAACTTTCGAGGGCTTCCTGCATGGCTTGTCGCGCAAATCGAGGCACGAACTCCGTCGGCACGAAAAAAAACTATCGAAAGAGTTCGGCGATCGAGCGCATATTCATTGCTACCGTCACGCCGACGAAGTCGAAGAGCTGGCCGAAGTTGTGGAAAAGGTTTCGGCCAAGACTTACCAGAGGGCACTTAATGTCGGATTCAAACCGGATGTTGAAGTTCTGGAGTCGTTACGGGTTGCGGCTTGTACCGGGGGACTGAGGGGATGCGTCCTCTATCTCGACGAAAAACCATCCGCGTTTTTTATAGGGAAGCAGTATAAGGAGACGTTCCACGGAACCTACATGGGATATGATCCGGAATTTTCCAAATATTCACCGGGAATGATCGTCCTGATGCACAGCATCGAAGAATGCTTCGATCCAAAAATGAAAGCTACTCACTTCGACCTCGGATGGGGAGACCGACAGTACAAACGCGCAGTTTGCAATCAGACTCGTCAGGACGGTCCGAAATATCTGTATGCGCCGTCCCTCACTGGGATCAAGCTGAATCTCTTCCGTTCACTCACGCATGCTATAGACGGGGGCGTCAGGACGCTAGTGGAGAAGAGCGGGTTTCTGCAACAAATGAAGAAATCCTGGCAACGCACACGACGGAAGAAGTCCGAATTTAGAGTTGGTTGATCCGGCGCCCGGAAATCTGCTGTTGTGTCGGAGCAACGAATGACTGCTCCATGAGCACATTGACCGACTTAATCGTCAAAGTTAAGACACCACTCTCCGTCCAGACGCGTGAGCGACGCATCTCCGTGTCGCAATACCGAGAGTAACTCGGGCGATCGAGAATGGGCCACAGTCCAGCAATCGCGACACATAAAAAAACAGTTACTCCTGGAGTAATCCGCCATGAGTTCGCACAATACCGATCCGTGCAGGGCGATGACATTGTGCTGGCATGCGTCGCGAAACAGATGTTGAAGTACGTTGTTGATGGATTCCGGTTGCCCACCCACTTGTACGACTTGCCCTACGGAACCGGGTTTCACGTAGTAGATGTACCACCCGATGATATTTCCGAGATCGTCCCGAAGAAGGATCCGGCGAAGAATCGCACGAGGATGCATCCTCTCCATGAAATTTAAAAGCCACGTCAGGAGCTCAGCGTCATACTCGGGACGCAACGAATGATTCGTGCGGAATTTCTCGAGGCATTGGAGTTGCGTCGCGATTTCGAGATTCTCGGCCCGAAGGGGCGATTCTTTCTGACGAAATGGACTGGCGCGGAGTTTTGTCGCAAGTGTATCCGCGAGACTAACCAGCGGCATGCTTCCGTACTTCAGACATGTCGAGAGTGTCGGCCCTGCCATCGTGCAGGCACCGTGAACCGCATATTTGAAGGGACGAAGAGGACGTGCCCACTGGATGCTCAGGGGCATGATGGTACGGAATCCGAGACGTTCGAGCAAAACCTTGGATTTGTCGTTCGCAGAGTCCGTTTGGGAAAGGTCCTGATCGCCCGCCATGAAATCTGCAAGGAGTCGAAGGCCGCCCAGGGAGTTCCTGGATTTGGGCTCAACGACAAAGTTGCCGCCAAATGCGACCCGAATCGGCTGCCCACAGAACATAATTCTTCGGCGGACCACGCCGAGGAAACCGACAATCTGCCCGCCCTTGTCCTGATAGACCAGCGACGGCATTCGACTGTCGACCAGCGGATTATCAAAGTAGAGATCACGAAAGAATGACAGAAGTAGTGGTGGAGGCGGATCTTTCCTGCGGCGCAGCACCTTCCACCACAGTGCTGCTACCTGGGGAATGTCGTCGATGGCAAACTGACGGACGCCCAACGGGAATCTACCTCAACTGTGATTGTGCCCTGCCATGTTCGTTTGGACGGAACGGGAAAAGCAAGCGAATACGCTTCAGTGCCTGGCTATGCTAACTGAGAAACCAGACACAACCTGCGTCTGCCGCACAGCGCCAGCGATGGGCTCTCCGGATTAGGGTCGCTAGCACCGGAATGTCTAAAGAATGACCGGCAAACTCTTCAATCCCCGGAACCCGAATGTAGGTGCCCATTCTGGTTTCGGGCCCGTGAGCTGCATCTTTGGAAATCGTTGCACCAGGTTCAAAATGGCAATCTGCCCTTCTAATCTCGCGAGCTGCGCTCCGATGCAGAAGTGGATTCCGGCGCTGAAGGCCAGGTGCTGGTTGTTAAGCCTCTTCAGATTGAGCCGGTCCGGCTCCTGGAATTGTTTCGGATCCCGGTTGGCTGCCCCTAACATGCACAGGATCGACCACCCTTTTGGAATAGTCTGCCCGCACAACTCGATTTCCTCCTTGAGGACTCGAGCGGTGAACTGAACCGGGCTCTCGAAGCGTAGCAGTTCCTCCACGGCGGACCGAATCATTTCCGGATTGTCTCTTAGTTCGGCGGTCTCTTCCGGATATTGCAGCAATGTATACACTCCATTGCCGATAAGATTCCGGGTCGTTTCGTGGCCTGCAAACAGCAGTGCGATACATTGGGCATACAGTTCTTCTTCGGTAAGGACTTCGCCCTCTTCCTCGATGTCGATTAACAGGCTGATGAGGTCATTCCCTTTATTGCGTCTCCGATCAGCCACTGTCTTGCGAAAGAATTCGGTCAACTCAATCAGGGCATTCTGGGCGGCGTGCGCTTCTTCTACAGTGCGGTTCGGATTGCCTCGAAAGACCGCAATTGCCCGGGAAGCTTCGACGAATGTGCCATGCAGAGCCTGGGGTACTCCCATCAATTCCGAGATAATGCGCACCGGCATCGGATGAGCAAACTGACTCATGAGGTCGATCTCGGTACCCGGCTGTAATGGCTTCAGCATGCCGCTGACGATCGCTGCCACCTGTGGGCGAAGCGCTTCGACGGCTGTGGCCGAGAACCCTTTGTTCAGAAGTTTGCGAAGCCGGGTGTGCTCCGGGGGGTCCATGAAAATCATCCACAGGCTCAGCATTCGCGCGAGTTCCTTGAACTCGCCCTGGCGGCTAAGCGGCAGCGGCAAAAGCATCTGCTGCGCGCGTTTTGCAGAGAGCCTGGTATCTTTCGCTATGGATGAGCACTCGGCATGGCTGAACACAGACCATACAGCCCACTTTTTGGCGACCTCTACATAATGCAAGGGCCCTTCTTCGTGCAGGCGCGCGTAGGTCGGGTAAGGGTTCTGGAGAATCGCTTCGCTGAAAAGAGTCTCCTTTTTGGACGCTAGCTGGGACAAACTTCACCTCCGACCAGAATGAAACGCGACGAGACAGGCACGGTACCGCAAAGATCCAGGTTTTGAGCGTTCGAAGAAGAAACCGCGTCAATCGCCCTTGTTCGCAATGCTATCGCAATCGCTGCCAAGTGAGCTCAACAGACTGGATTTTTCCATTCACTGAGGTTGGAGGCGTTATCAAGACCATGCGATCACCCTCGACCTTCAAGTCGCGAACCAGATCTCGATTAACGTAATTCTCGATGGAAGAGACTTCCACGTGATGCGTTACTTTATCTTCCGCTAATGTGTAGCTTCCAGCATAGGCGAGGCACGTCCGGAATGCCTCTGCCTGCTGCTCCAAGGTTCCCCCGGTGACCGGCAATGACTTTCGGCCGGAATAGCTAATAACGGAGGCCACTCGTCCATCTCCGGTATAGGTGAGCAAGCCTGCTGGGTTGGGGCCGTATGGAGTCTCGGACTGCCCGTCTAGAGTCCTGCCGCACGCGGAAACGAGCTTCCATGTTCCGGCCAGCCTGTTTGCCTGTTCCATCATGCTGAAAGTCACCGGATGTTATCTTGACAGAGGTGGCGCGTTTCGGGGAGTGCCTTTGCGCCGCTCTCTAAACAAACATGACAAAACAATTGGAAGGCAAAATCGGGATCGTCACCGGCGGAACGTCGGGAATCGGCCGCGAAACCGCGATCTTGTTTGCAAAAGCCGGAGCGAAAGTCGTGGTCGCGGGGCGACGCGAGGCGGAAGGCGAGCAGACCATTGAACTTATTCTCGCCGAGGGCGGCGAAGGCATTTTTTTGAAGACCGATGTCTCAAAAGCTTCCGATGTGGAAGCCCTCATCCAAACAACGGTGGAGAAATTCGGGCGCTTGGACGTGGCCTTCAATAATGCCGGGACTGAAGGCGTTTGGGCACCGCTTACTCAGCAAACAGAAGATGATTTTGATCGAACGATCAATGTGAACCTTAAAGGTGTATGGCTTTGCCTCAAATATGAGATTCAGCAAATGCTCAAACAAGGTGCAGGTGGTGCGATCGTAAACATGGGGTCCACCCTGGGTCTAGTTGGAGCGACTGGATCGTCCGCTTACAGTGCGAGCAAGCATGCCGTCATCGGATTGACACAGTCGGCTGCTCTTGAAAATGCGAAGCGTAAGATCCGTGTGAACGCCGTCTGCCCAGGCTTTATCGAAACGCCGATGTCAGAGCGTACCCTGCGCCTGCCGATGGTCCACAAATACGTAGTCAGCTGCCATCCGGTCGGACGTCTGGGCCATCCCATGGAGATTGCCGAAGCGGTGGTGTGGATGTGTTCGGACCGCGCGTCTTTTATGACCGGCCAGGCCCTCGTGCTCGATGGCGGCTTTCTGGCAGGGCAGAATTCTCCCAGCTAGATGTACCGTCGCTCCTTTTCACTTGGAAAACTGAATCTGTGGGAGGGCCGAGGAAGGTGCGCGGCATGGAGAACTATCCGCGGGCGCAATCCCACTTCGCAAATTGTCTGCCACGAGTTTGACGAGTTCCCCCTTTACAACTTTGCCCGTCGGTGTCACTGGCATACCGGTCACGATGACGATTTGCGATGGGCGCTTGTACTTGGCAAGATTCTGAGCCGCGAAATCCGCTAATTCACTCTTGGATACGTTTGCGTCGGGCCCGAGTTGAACAAATGCGATGACTTCTTCATCGCCTCCAACTGTGGTTCCCAGGACAGCAGACTGAGTCACTGCAGGGTGAGCATTCAACACTGCCTCGACCTCGGCCGGGTAAACGTTAAATCCCTTGTGCACGATCAAGTCTTTTGTCCGGCCGACGATCACTAAGTTACCGTCCACGAGCCGTGCAAGGTCGCGAGTATTGAACCAGCCATCCGGATCGATCACAGCCGCGGTTTCTTCTGGTGCGCGATAATAACCCTTCATAATGTTAGGCCCACGCACGCGCAACTCCCCTACTTCACCGTGAGGAACATCCAGGCCATCGATTCCAATGAACTTGACGTCAACCCCCGGAAATACAGTGCCAACTGAAGTGTCGTTGCGAGGCGATTCGGGCCTCGTCATGGCTATGGTTGGAGAGCACTCAGTCACTCCGTAGCCATTGTGCAACACCATGCCGAAGATACTTTCGATCCCAGACTTGGTCGCGGGATCAAGTGGAGCGCCGGAAGATGTGATGATGCGAAGTTCAGGAAGTTCCAGAGACGAAAGTTTCCTCAGTTTCGCGTATTGCAGCAATTGGTTGAAGATCGCCGGCGTCCCATAGAGCAACGTAATGCGTTCTTTCTCAAAGATTACCCGCGCCGTCATGGGGTCGAACCGCGGCACTAGATAGACGGAAGCTCCTGCTACAAAAGATCCCAGTAAAACTGTGGCCAAGCCTACGGCATGAGACATGGGGAGCACGCCAAAGACTCGATCATGCGGGTTCACGGATCGCACCTTGGCCGAACCTTCTGCCATGAACAGCAGATTCCGATGCGTCAGCATCACTCCTTTGGGAAGCCCTGTGGTGCCGGATGTGTAAATTAGAGCGGCGACGCGATCCGCGACATCCAACTCGACCGGCTCAGGCGTGGCATCGACGCGCAGGCGGCCAATGCCAACCGGCCCGAATGACCTCTCTTCGAAGACTGCTCCGGCTTCTGTCGCACGATCGGCTGCCTGCGGTGAGACACCGACAGTGTAGAAGGCGCGGCGGGCTCTGGAATGCTCCTGAATCTGCTCAATCTCGCGCGCGGCCAGTCGCGCATTGACAAGTACGGGCCACGCGTCCAGTCCGGCTGCAGCCAGCAAAATCGTAACGAAAGGCCGGCAATTCTCGCCCACAATCATTACTCGGTCCCCGGCCCGCACACCTAAGTCGCGCAGCCAGGACTGAGTATCGGAAACCGCCGCGGCCAATTCCTTGTAGGTCCAAGCTCCTGCACTCTCTACGAGAGCGGGATGCTCTGGTGCCTCCTTGGCCCAATATTCGACGGCATCGTTGATATGGAGTAGGGTCATTTCCGGCATTCACGGCCATGAAACTTGGCGTACATAATCCGCCTGCATCAAGCAGACACTTTCTTTGATACGTAAGCGACAAGATTGCCGATGGTGTCGAGATTACTGGGAAGGACTTCGTCGTCCTGCACCGTGATCCCAAAATGCTCTTGCAGATACGACACCAGAGTGATTACTCCCGTTGAATCGATCACGTCCCCAAGTAAAGATCCATCAGCCCGCAACTTGCCGGGATCTCCAGAGAGAAACTGGTCGATGACAAAACTCCGAATGTCGCGTTCGATATCAACTGTAGTCTGCATTACTTAGACCTCCGCTAAAATTCTGGATCAGACTTGAATTTCCAGAGAAACAAGCCGCTCAAACAACCCCTGTCCCCTGAACTTCTGCGAGCGCTACGGCTTTTTCGCTTTGAGTGACAGACTTCGGAGCGGGACC
>JASLEQ010000739.1 GCA_030151135.1 Candidatus Sulfotelmatobacter sp.
GTCGAAACCGCACATGAATAGGCGGCATGGGCGCGCGCGGTCTAACTGCCCGGTACTCTTCCTGAAAAATTGATATGAAATGAGAGGCCACCAATTTGCAGCGTAGCACATTTCGCGCCGCCGATTGGTTGCGTTGAATCACATGTGCCGACCATCCGGAATAGGCGGGGTGACGACGGCCCCGGAGATGCGTTTTGCCGCTCGGAGCCGCCCTCTTAGCACCGTTGTTGCAGCTCGATGACAGCGCAGGCATAGCGTGCGAATGTTGCCGAGGTCGCACTCGCCTCCACCTTCCGCGACTGGCACTATATGGTCCGCGTCCCATAGACTCTTGCGCGTGCGTGCCCTGAGGCCCCAATGGGCGAGGAGCGCGTTGCGCCGGTCGCCGCGGGAGTAACGCAGTTGCCTTGCGGCCGCGATGCAGTCCATATCGCAGTTGGCGCACACGCCGCGATCTCGTTTGAATACCTGCTCTCGCAGGTACGCGGGCTGGGTGCGCAACTTCCACTCGTGCACGCAATCGTTCGAACAGAACGTAAACCGGCCTCGCGGGACTTCCAGCGAACACCAACGGCAAAGTCCCCGGCCATTCGGTCCTCTCGGGACCGACTTACGATCAACCCAACCTCCCTTGATGAGGCGCGCAGTGCTCACTATTGTTTTCTAAATGCTTTGCGGACAACCATGTTTCACCTTTCAACGAAGGGTAACAAAGAGATGCAACCCTGGTGTCGGGCTATCCAACTCGAACCCGGCGTTACCTGACTGGCAGCATAGAAGGCGCATTCAGCATCACAGACGGGGAACGTATATTCCTGGTCCGGAGGTGAATCGAAACTGGGCTCCTCATTCCAGGAGGAATTGTTTCGCAGGGCAACGGCAGCGGAGGGAGATTCGAGCGAACATCCGCGAACCATGCTCGTGTTTGCGCATCCCGATGACGAGACTGTGGCGCTGGGGGCGCGACTACGGCGCTTTGGCAAAGCTCATTTCGTCCACGTGACCGATGGCGCCCCGCGTAACGAACAGGACAGCCAGTGGCATGGTTTCGCTTCTTGGCGCGAATATCGGGCTGCTCGAGCAGAAGAGTTTCAACAGCTTCTTTCCGCGGCCAGCATCGCGGGAGCCACTCACGAGTGCCTCGGAATTCCTGATCAGGAAGCTGGCCACAACCTGCCGGATCTTAGTGAACAAGTGACTCAACTGGTGAAGCGGCATGAGCCGGAGGTCATCTTCACCCATCCCTTTGAAGGCGGCCACCCGGATCACGATGCGTGCGCCTTCGCGGTGCACCACGCGATCAAGTTGCTCAGGATCATGGGGAATGCCTTACCGGTGGTTATCGAAGGAGCTTTCTATCACGCGGGTGTGGCGGGGCCCGGAGATTTCCTTCCAGATTTCGGGGAACAGCTGGGCTTTGGCTATTGCCTCAGCGAGGAAGAGAAACAGCGCAAGCGGGAACGGATCGACTGCTTCAAGTCTCAACAGGAGACTCTGCATGGATTTCCGCTCGCCTGGGAACGCTTTCGCATTGCCCCTGAGTACGACTTCCGCAAACCTCCGCATGAACCGCCGCTGCTCTATGACCGCTATCCCTGGGGGATGACATCCAGACGCTTCAACCAACTGGCAATCGAGGCGGAGGACTTTCTGCATGCATGACAATCGGTTAACCGTGCTCAACGTTGCGTATCCGAATGCGCCGGTAAGCACCAGTGCAGTAGGCGGTGCCGAACAGATTCTCAGCCTCCTCGATCACGCTCTGGTCAATGCAGGGCACATTTCTCTGGTTGCGGGTTGCGAATCCTCGCAAGTTGCCGGGCGCCTATTCCCGGTTCCGCTCCTTCCCGGATCGTTCGAAGGGCAGCGGGATTGGTACACGCGACAGCTCAAATCTGCAATTGAGCGTGCTTTGTTGCTGCATTGTGTCGACCTCGTGCACATGCACGGCCTTGATTTTTTTGAATACCAACTTCCGCGCGACATCCCCGTGCTCGTCTCGCTCCACCTGCCCGTCGACTGGTATGGGATTGAAAAGCTGAAGCAGATGCGGGAGCGCGTACGGTTGTGCTGCGTTTCCCGGTCGCAGCGCCATTCCTGCCCTCCGGAGTTGGGTGATGTCTCGGTGATTGAGAATGGTGTGGCGCTCGGTGCCTGGCGCCCCGTCGAAAAAGGTGATTTTGCATTGGTATTAGGCCGTATCTGTCCGGAGAAGAATGTCCATGCAGCACTTGAGGCCGGTTCGCTGGCGGGCACGCCCGTTTACGTTGGGGGGCGTGTGTATCCCTATCATGGACATCAGGCTTATTTCGAACAGCGCGTGAAGCCATTGCTGGCGAATTCTGGATCCAACCTGAGGCACGCATTCCTTGGCGTGGTCAGTGCAACGCAACGCGAGAAGCTGCTGGCACGCGCGAAGTGCCTCCTCCATCCCACTCTGGCGCCGGAGACCAGCTCCCTGGTGGCGATGGAAGCGCTGGCGTCGGGGACACCGGTCATTGCGTATCGTTCTGGAGCGCTGCCGGAAATCGTTGATCATGGCGTAACGGGATTTCTGGTGGACAACGTAGAAGGGATGGTCGACGCGATCCGGCACCTCGATCAAATATCTCCGCTTGAATGCCGCCGTCAAGCCGAGCGGCGATTCGGATCCGATCGTATGATCCAGAATTACTTCCGGCTCTATGAGGCGATGGTTGGCGAGCGCGCATCGGATCGGGCTTATGCTTGAGCACCTGAAGATGCTTCGTTCTAGCGAAGAACTTGAGTCGATTGTTCCTCAATGGAGCAATTTGTGGAGAACTCACTCATCTGCCACCCCCTTCCAAAGCCCCGAGTGGCTGGTGCCCTGGTGGCATTGCTTCGGCGAGGAGCTACGGACCGTGATCACCTACAGGGATGGAGAGTTGATCGGCTTGCTGCCGTTCTATGTCCATCGCGAGCCCGAGACGGGGGAACGCCGGTTGCTACCGCTGGGAGTTGGCACCAGCGACTATCTGGACGGGGTCTTCGCGCACGACTGCAGCGTGCAGACCATCCAGAGTGCGCTTGAATTCTTGTGTGAGGCGAGCGATTGGGACGCTCTGCATGTTTCCCAATTGCGACCCGAGTCAAAACTTCTGATTGCACTGCGGCGATCCGCCCGGCTCGGGGATTCAGTCATTTCCACCCAGGACTGTTCCCGGATGGAGGCGCTGCCCCTGCCGAACTTGCCACCCAAAATACGGCGGAATGCGATGTACTACCGTAACCGTGCGCAGCGCGCCGGGATTCTGACGTTCAACATATCGGACGAGTCCACGAGCGCCGAGCAATTCGAAGCATTGCACCGGCTTAGCACGGAGCGATGGCGCAGCCGAGGCCAAGCAGGTGTGTTTGCGGATGATCGCGTGATTCGATGGCATCGTGAAGCCACACCTTTGCTTGCGGTCGCCCAACTGCTTAGGCTTTACTCGCTGCGGCTGGACGACGACATCATCGGCGTTCTTTACTCGTTCGTTGACCCACCCGACCGCCCGGGAAGAACGCAATACTTTTACCTGCCCGCCTTCTCGCTCCGGTATGCAGATCTACGGCCTGGAACCGTGCTCACCGCGCTGGCAATTGACCATGCGGCGAGTGAAGGCGTACGCACCATCGATATGTTGCGCGGCGAGGAGGAGTACAAGAAGCTCTGGCATACCGAGCGAACGCAAACATTCGGCTTTATTCGGCCCCGGCACACTGTCAGCCATCAAGAGAATTGCAACGGGGAGATCGCGGCTTGAGGCGCTTGGCCTTTTGCTCGCCCATTGCAACCCGCGCGCACCCGCATGCGATTGGCCTGCCAGGAGGGCGGATCGGACGGAGACTAGATTCGAGAAGTACCTCTGCTCGCAGTTGGGCGACACCTGGATTTCACTTCGGCTCTGCCCGTTCCTGTCCCTTTTCTTCTTTGTGCGCGTTGAAGTAATCGGTCTGTTCGGTCAAAAGCCGTTTGGCTTCGTCGGCCAGGTCCTCGCCGCTCTCGATGGCTTCTTTCCGCGAAAGCTCAAACCCGGGCTCTCCGGCCAGAGTCCGGAGAATGGCGAGCCAGTGAGGAGCAGTTTCGCTTAGATCTTTCAGAGCTTTGCGAATGTCTGCTTTGCGATCGGAATAGACGTCAAGATTCGAGCCGAGCTCATCCATGAGCGCTGTCAGGTCCAGCAGTTCGCCGTCCAGACGTTGGGCCCTGCTAGCCGACTTGGCACGCGAGGTAAGCCCCTTGATGGTTGCTGCATGTTCATTGATGAACTTGGTGTAAAGACTTATGCGCCCATCCGGATCGATACCCGCTTCGCGAATCTCATCAATTTGCGCGCTAGTAAGAGGCTCCCGCTTCTCCTTTTGGGCAACCGATGCTCTCGCGCTCCACAGAACCAATGCGGAAACCAGGAAATAACAGATGAATCGCACGTCTCGATCCCCCAACGGGTCCCATTGAATCACAGGTGGGAACGTCGAGGAAAGGGTAGGGGATTCCCGCAGAGATTCCCAGACGGATCACCGTCACGAGCGGATTCGGCGGAGCAACATTATTCCTATTTTTTGAACACTTGCAGCATCGCCTCGTCTTGGGCCTGATTCACTTCCGCCAGGGTCTGCTGCACAAGCGAGCGGTCTTCGAACGGCCCGGAATGCAACAGTTCCGTGAGACGAAATGCGGTATGCCGCAGCAGGATTTGGGCGTTCTTTAGCCGCTTGTCGTTGTCGGCCAGAGTGAGGTGAATCTTGTGCGCAAGGTCTTGGGCTCGCTTCAGAAGCCCCGTCGCCTTTTCCTGATCGCCCGCCGCATATTGGCGCATGCTGTACTCGATCATCTGGTGAACGAGTTCCGCGTAAAGGAAGCATTGTTCGCGGGGTTGCGCCTGGCTGGCGCGCATTTCCAGGGCAGTGATTGTCTGCTGGTCGGGGATCTTGTCGTCCAGCGAAGCCGCGCACGCGGGGATGGCGATCGCGGTAAAGATTAAAACCACTGCCGACTTTATCTGAGACCGCATGACGAACCTCCGCTGCTGCGGGTATTCGCGTTAGGGTCCCAACCAGCCAGGGCCTGGTTGAATGACGGTGGGGCACTCTGGTCGACTGTGCCACAGGTCATTGAACGGCCGACGCTAATTGGAAGCAGTTACCTCTGGGCCGTGACTATAGGAGCATGATCGAGTTTTACGCAAGTGAAAACTTTGCGCAGGAACAATTCTCCCATCACGGTACATGACTTCCGTGTGATGTATGTCATCGCCCTGTCAATGCTTCTTCTCGAGTAAAAGGAGACGTTGCCGGGCTTGCCATTCCTGATCGGGGTACTTGCCAGCGGCTGCCTCCAGGAAATGGTGATAATAGGTGATCGCCGCTGCCTTGTCGTGCAATGTATCGTAAGATGTTGCCCAGAGAAAGTACGTCGATGGAATATCTGGAAGATATTTTGATCTCATCGTAAGAGCATGTAGTGTGACTTCAGGATGTCCCGTTTTTGAAGCGGCGAAGGCGAGTCCACTCCATCCATCAGGATTTGCTGGGGCCTTTTCGGTTGCCCGGGTGAATGCCTGAAGCGATTCCGCAAACTTCTGCTCCCGGATGAGGTTTTGCCCGTGGGCGATGAGCAGGTCGGGATCGTCAGGTTGGGCCTTGAGCAGGGTGATGTAGAGTTCGTCGGAACCAGTTGGATCACCAGCTTCAGAAAGAACCTCGGCGAGCATCCGGGTAACGGCGGCGTCCTCGGGATGAGCGGCATGCAGCTTTTTCAGCAATGGCTCTGCTTCAGCTTTATCCTGGGCTGCCAAGACGGCGGCTAATTGTGCAGTCATGGCGGGGTCGTCCGGAGCTTTCTCCAACGCAGTTCGAAGCAGTTTCTCGGCTTCGGGGAGCTGTTTTCGCGCAATCAAGAGATGGGCCAACCCGGCATTCGCCTCGGTGTTGGCCGGATCGGTGGCGAGCACTCGCCGATACGCCGACTCGGCTGCGTCACTCTGGCCGGATCGTTCGGCCAGTTCTGCCGCCAGCAGGGTATCTTGCGGCGTTTCTGGAGAAAGCTTCAGAGCCTGGAGAAGGTCATTGGAAGCTTCTGTCGGATTGTCGTTCTGATCGATTTGGGCCAAGGCCCTCCAAGCCCGGGCTTTGGCGGCTGGGCCGGCTTCCGCGGGATCAAGGCTGGTTGCTGCCTCAAGCTCGGGACGAGCCTCGTCGAGTTTTCCCTGCCGGGCCAAAAGAAGACCAAGTGACAGGCGCGCCTCAAACCGCTTTGGATCCGCTTCCACCGCCCGGCGGTAAAAACCGGCCGCTTCGTCCAGCTTGTTTTGGGCGTCGGCCGCATATCCGGCGTCGAAGAGCGCGCGCGCATCGGTGCCGTGGTCGGCTAGCCACGGCGTAAGCCTGGCTTCAGCCCCCTTCCAATCCGACTTGACGATCAGCGCTTCAGCGTCAATGACCGGCTGTCCGGGTGTTGCCTCCGATTCGGTTTGGGGTTGCAGTTCTGGCTTTTTCTCAGAAGCAGCCTGGGCGTAAAGCTGAATGGTGGAAAAGATGACGAGAGCAAGAGCGGCACAAACGGACGACACGGAAATCCTCAACCTCAAGTTTAATCGGCGGTTCTCGTCTTGGTTTCGAAACCAGCGTCGCCGGATGGCTTAAGAGTTTGACTCGTCGGGAGCAGCGTTGCAAGCTTCCGATCCCGGGAAAAGTGTGGATCTGGGGGAGCCTGGGGTGGAAGTCTTGCAGCGCGACCGATGGCTCGACTTTCTGGCGGCCGGTTCCGTGGATGCGCCGAACATCTTGGTCGCACGCCGGACGCATCGTAATTCGCTGGAGCGTGAATCATGCCTAATAAAATCAACGAAGTTCCTCCGAGGAGTCCTGAAACCGAAACGCCGACCGTAGTGGATGAGCACGGGGAGCGGCATCCTTCGGCGGAAGAGAAGCTGCAACGTTCGGCCGACCGGGCAGCCCACAAGGCAGCGAAGACCGAACAGAATTACGACCAGGATCACAACCAATTCACAAATATCGGACCACACTGATTACGAAAGTGCGGAAGTCGTTGATTTGAATCAAGGTTCGAAGTTCGCCCCGCGCGCTACAAGAAGAGAAGCGCGGGGCGAAACGTTTTTGCTTCAAAGTTCACCATGAAACAGTCCACAGTGCGATGCGAAAGACGGTGGTGGATCCGAACGAAAAACATCTTTTCGCCTTGGGTTTGCATCTACCAATTAAGGTTGTCCGAAGGGCTGGGATGTCTCAACGGCCAACCACCCACAGGTGATTCCAATGCTTTCCCTTATTGCGAAGAGATCAGGTGAACGTATGCCCACGCCCATGCTTCAGCACATACCGCTGACCTCCGCATATCTCTGCCAGGATTGCAATTCGATAGGGAATTGTGCCCGGCAGTGCCCGGCCTGCGCCTCAGAAGTATTGTTGAGCCTGGCGGGTGTACTCAATCGCGAGGTTCAAGACGTTGCGACGCCTGAGTTCGGATATGGGGCGGCGCTGGTCGCGTAGCAAAGCAGTTCCTGCAGAAATTCATGGTTGACGAGAATATGCACATGCTCTAAGTGCGCGTGCCGCGCCTGTGCTTAGGGTATGGATGTCGCGCTAGCCCCTTATAATGGAGATTGGACGATTGCGCCCTGAGCCTTCCAAAGAGGACTGTGCGAAGTCGGTCGAATCTCATTTGGGTCTTGCGCTTTCATGCTCCCTCCCTCTGCAAATGACATTACAGAAAATCCGTTGACTGCAGGTGCATCCTGCGGGCCGGCAGCTCTTGCTGGTGCGCCCTCGTCCAATCCTGCGAGTGAAGCCATCGTTATCCGCGGTGCGCGGACTCATAATCTCAAAAACATCTCCTGCGAAATTCCGCATGGCAAGCTGACTGTCGTCAGCGGCGTTTCGGGTTCCGGGAAGAGTTCGCTGGCGTTCGACACCATCTATGCCGAGGGCCAGCGGCGCTATGTTGAGTCGCTCTCCGCCTACGCGCGGCAATTTCTGGAGCGGATTGAAAAGCCGGATGTGGATGAGATCGACGGGCTCGCGCCTGCGATCGCCATCAAGCAGAAAAACACCACGCGCAATCCCCGGTCAACGGTAGCCACCGCCACGGAAATCTACGACTACATGCGTTTGCTGTATGCGCGTTGCGGCACGGTGCATTGCATTTATTGTGACGGACTGGTCCGCCGTGACTCCATGGACGAGGTTGCGGAACGCGTGTTGGCGTTGGGGGAGGGAACTCGTCTGCATGCCCTGTTCCCGGTCAAGCACCAGGTGGAAGAGAAGGTTGCGGCCAAGCCGGCGAAGCGAGGCAAGGGTGGCGCGAAGGCCGCAGCCGTGCCGGAGCCCCCTCTGAGTGACGCCCTCAAAGCCCGTCTTACTGATTTGCGCAGTGCGGGATTCAATCGCCTTTACCAACGTGGCCAGATCTTTGAATTCTCCACGCCCGAGTCGCTGCTGGATCTGGACTTCACGCTGCCGGTGTTCGTGCTGGTGGATCGCATTGTGGTCGATGCTGAAAACCGGGCGCGCATTGTGGATGCCGCGGAGATCGCCTATCGCGAAGCCGGCGAAGTCATCTTCGAAGTCGTACCTCGCGAAGAAGTGGCCGAACGCCCGCATTATCGCTTCTCGTCCGCCTTCGAGTGCATCAATTGCCATCGCCCCGGCCGTGAACCGGAACCGCGCCTCTTCAGCTTCAACAACCCATTTGGCGCTTGCCCGCGCTGCCAGGGATTCGGCAACACGGTCGATTTTGACATGAACCTGGTGATTCCCGACAAGAGCCTGACGCTCAACGAGGGCGCCATCGATCCGTGGAACCGGCCCAAGTACCGGAGTTGGTTTACCGACCTGAAAAAGCAGGCGGCTTCGCTGGGAGTGCCGCTGGACGTGCCTTGGCGGGAAATGCCGGAAGCCGCTCGCGAAATTGTCCTGCGGGGAAAGAACAACTTCGAAGGCGTGTACGGATTCTTCGCGCAGATGGAGAAGAAGAAGTACAAGCTGCATGTACGGGTGATGCTGTCGAAGTATCGCGGCTATGCGGAGTGTCCGGAATGCCGCGGGCAGCGACTGCGCGCCGAAGCTCGCGCGGTCTGCATCACGACGCAAAAGTACGGGGGCCTGAACATCTGCGAGGCGGCCGCTCTCACGATCGCGCGCGCCAAGGAATTTTTCGATTCTCTCGAGTTGTCGCCCATGCAGGAAGAGATCGCGGGGCCGATACTCGATGAAGTGCGCCAGCGGCTGAAATTCCTGGATGCAGTAGGGCTGGAGTACCTGACTCTCGACCGTCTGGCGTCAACACTTTCCGGCGGCGAAGCGCAACGGATTCAACTCGCTACATCCCTCGGTTCTCGCCTCGTGGGGGCGTTGTACGTGCTCGATGAGCCTTCGATTGGCCTGCACACGCGCGATACCGCGCGGCTGATCCACATCCTTGAGGAGCTGCGCGATCTGGGCAACACCATCCTGGTCGTCGAGCACGATCCTGATGTGCTGCGATCGGCCGATCATCTGCTTGATCTCGG
>JASLEQ010000029.1 GCA_030151135.1 Candidatus Sulfotelmatobacter sp.
GGTGACCTTATCTCTGTACAAGGGCAATGTGTCGGTAGTGAGTCGAGAGTCGGAGTACTCGCTCTACCGCACGGACCTATCGTCATTCACTATGGGCGCGGAATATGACCAGAAGGATGCGGAGGGATTCATCCGCATTCTGGGACTGCCATCGCGGTCACGGGCGAGAATCCGTGTTGAGGTTGAGCAATGAAGATGTGGTCGGGACGATTCCGGCAGCCGCTTGATCCGGAGTTTGAGCGCTGGCAACGGTCGTTTGATTTCGATCGGCGACTGCTGCGCTATGAACTCGCTGCCAGCGGCGCACACGCGAAAGCGCTGAAAAATGCAGGCGTGCTTACGGCGAATGAACTGATCAGCATCCTGCAGGGATTGGAGCAGCTTGGGGAAAAGGCGGCCGCTACGCCGGCTTTTCTAGACGATCCGGACGCTGAAGACGTTCATCACTTTGTAGAGAAGCAGCTGGTCGTGATCATCGGCGAGGCTGGGTACAAGCTGCACAGCGGACGCAGCCGGAATGAGCAGATTGCAACTGACTTGCGACTGTATGTTCGAGCGGCAATCGACGAGTTTCGCCAGCAGATTGCCGAGTTGTGTGGTGTTTTTGTCGATCGCGCAGAACAATCGGGCGATGCTGCAATGCCGGCTTACACACATTTGCAGCGGGCTGAACCGGTTCTGGCCGGTCATTGGCTACTGGCATACGTTCAGATGTTCCTGCGCGATGCGGATCGACTGGCAGATTGCCGGGATCGATTAAATGTTTGTCCCCTGGGATCCGGTGCAGTTGCTGGTGCAACGTTGGCCTTGGATCGTTCGCTGATGGCGGAAGCTCTTGGCTTCGATGGGCCAACGGCGAACAGCATTGACGCGACGAGTGATCGTGATTTTGCTCTGGAATTTGTGAACTCCTTGTCACTGCTGGCATTGCATCTGAGCCGATGGGCAGAAGAGATGATCCTGTTCTCTTCCCAGGAGTATCAGTTCATCGGACTTCCCGAAGCCTATTCAACGGGTAGCAGCGCGATGCCGCAGAAGAAGAATCCCGATCTACTGGAACTGGTACGCGGAAAGAGCGGGCGAGTTCTTGGCAATGCAACTGCGCTGATGGTGTCGGTCAAGGGGTTGCCGTTGGCTTACAACAAAGATCTACAGGAGACACAAGAACCCTTGTTCGATGCCGCCGATACGCTGTTGCGGATGTTGCCATTGGTAACCGGCTGGATGAAGGCGGTTGATTTTCATTTCGATCAGATGCAAATGGCGGCGCAGTCCGGATTCATGAATGCGTGGGCGGCTGCTACGTATCTGGTATCGCGCGGGGTGCCATCGCGATTGGCACATGAACGCATCGGCAAAGCTGTGCAGATGTGCTTGGAGCGGGGTTGCGAGCTGTCCGAGCTTCCACTTGAGGAGTTGCAGGGGCTGACTCCAGCATTCGGGGCGGATTTCTACGATTCGCTGAGCTTATCGTCCGTTCTGGCGATTCACGACGTGGCTGGCGGCACGGCTCCAGCGCGGGTGCGACAAGCCATCAATACGGTAAGGAAGCAAATTCAGGCTCTTCGCGAGGAGGTCCATGCGCACGCGTAAAGCAATTTTGCCTGACGCACATAATATCCACAGATTGATCTGCAACTACTCGGGAGACGGCACGCTGCTTCCGCGCACGCTGCACGAGATCTGCGAGAACATCCGCGACTTTGTGGTGCTGGAGCGAGAGGACGGCCAGATTATTGGCTGCGGCGCGCTGCACCTTTATGGAACGCATCTGGCGGAGATTCGATCGATTACGGTTTCGCCGGCTACTCAGGGCAAAGGCGGCGGAAGCCGGCTGGTGAAGGCGTTGATGGCGGAAGCGAAGCGCCACAAGGTCGATTGCATTTGCCTGTTCACGCGCAAGCCGGATTTCTTTGCCGGACAGGGTTTCACCGTAGCACAACGCGAGGATTTGCCTGACAAAATCTACAAAGATTGTCACGCCTGCCCAAGGTTTCATTGCTGTGATGAGGTGGCGATGGTCCGCGGCGAACTACCAAAGTTCGCGATTTTGCCGGAGCCGGCCAGTCTGTTGGTCAAGTTGCAAGAGATGACGGCGAACGCAGATTAATCAAGATGTGGGGCCACTGGTTTTCTCCCGGGGACTGTGGTCCTCGCGGCTCAGGGCAGCAACTCTCCCGTCGATTGGAAACGAATTCCCGCCAGGGATTTGCCCGAGGCGAGCGCTTCGCGGATTGCGAAACGGCTGGGGCCGGTCTGCCCGGCTGCATCAAGAACCAGTTGCACCGCTTTCTCCAGCGGCGTGCTTTCCGGCAAGCGGAAGATCCAAGGAATATTCGTCGAGGTAAGGGCGCGATCGGAAGCGATCGCAATGACCGGCACAAATGATTTGACTCCAATCTGTGCGGCGAGATGGCTGGAGTCTCGATCAAGAGCGATGACGGCGGCGACGTGGTCCTGGTAGATGGCGCTTACGAGCTGGCTGGAGGCCTTGCCCCAATGGACGTCGGAAGGAACAGCAATTAGTGTAACGAGCTTAACCTTTGCGTCGTCCAGAGTTCTTTTTACGGCTTTGGCGGTTGAGACTATGTCTGCGTGTGGGCCAAAGATTGCGACCTTTAGGCTGGTCGGGCTCTCGGTTGAAATTGTTGGTCCCAGAAATCGAACGCCATTTTCTCCGACCTGGGCGTAAGGTTTTTCCATGGTGATGTGGCGATATTCAATGTGGCCATTGTGCACGCGCCCGAGGTAGAGCGGAGCGATGTTCTTATTGTTGGGATCGAAGAGCATCTCTCCGGTGACACCGTTGTAATTCGTCAAGCCAGTGAGGGCATCTCGGATTCGGCCTTTATTCAGTCCAGCACGGCAGATCGCGTCGAGCAGTATTCGCATTTCGTCGTAAGCAAGCGCCGCAAAATGATCGGGCCTGTCGTGGTACCGCGATTCGTAGCGCGCGACGAACTCCAGCCATTGAGGGTCACTTCGGCTAGGATCAAAGGGATAAACCGCCTCAAAGCCTTCGGCGGCCGGCCCCGCCAACTTGATGAGTTCGTCACCGATCGTGCGATGGCTGCCGAAAACCCGTTGCTTCATTCCC